>JADZET010000195.1 GCA_020850375.1 Phycisphaeraceae bacterium
CCGCTGCTTCTCGACGACCTCGCCGGTCATCTCCTTGCCGCTGATCCACATGCTGAAGTTCGACACCGACGCTCCCTTGGGCACCGGGAACGTGTAGAGCGCCTCGACCGTCCGCCGCTCGGTGTTCACGAACACCTGCTCGACCGTCGTGACCGCCACGCCGTTGTTGATCGTGACCTCGACGCGGTGCTCCTTGATCTCGAGCACCCCGCCGAGGCCTCCGTCGGCGATCAGCAGCCCCGCCCCGTAGCTGGCGCTCGTCGGCACCAGCAGCGCCGCGACCAAGAGCGGCAGCATCGACCTCCAGCGCACGATCCGACGATGTAGCGTGATCCGTTTCATGGTTCTGTCTCCTGGGATGGTGGTTGTTCGTTCGACGCTCTCTCACAGACACGCCAGGCCGCGAAAAGTTCCCTCCTTTCACGACGACCCGGCCCAGCAACCGCGTCCGCCGTAACATGCGGACAACCCCACCCTCGCACAGGCGATGCCAGAGGAGAATCAAGGCGTAAGTTGTTTACGTGAAGTGCCTTGCGGACATCGAGGCCGAATCACGAGTTGCGATGTCATAGACGAATGTTCATTGAATGTATACGTGATATACGTAAAATGTCAGCCATGCCACCCCTTTTCTCCCGCCCCGCCGACCGCCAGTTCGCCGTCGCCGTCAGCCAGTTGATGTACGCCAATCCCTTCCTGACCGAGCGCATCGACCTCGAACACCAGGCCCTCGGCGACGACTTCGCCGACGTCCGCCCCGTCTGGAGCCTAGAGGCCGGCGAGGCCTTCGAGCGCCCCAACCTCAAACTCCTCCACGACCGCGCCGAGTCCCTCGTCCAGCCCGTGTCTAAGCAACTCGTCGCCGGCCCGCGTCCCAGCGAGGCCGACCTCCGCCTCTACGAGGACCTGGCCATCTACTGCCTCTTCGAACGCTACCGCGTCCGTCTGCGCGAACTGACCCAACGCGACGCACCCACCGACCGCCGCACCACCGTCCCCGCTCCCTTCTGGCCCGCCTTCGACGCCGATTTCAACACACTCCTCCACCCCGCCGGCCGCACGCTCCCCAGCAATCATCAATCCGCCCACCTCTTCGCCTACTTCTGGCAGGTCCAACGCGCCTTCACCCACATCTTCCACTTCCTCGTCGGCGGCTCCATGCCCCTGGCGCGCCTCCGCGCCGACATCTGGCAATCCCTCTTCACCCGCGACATGCGCCGCCACTACCACCTGCTCCATTCCCGCATGGCCGAGATCACCACCCTGATTGTCGGCCCCACCGGCACCGGCAAGGAACTCGTCGCCCGAGCCATCGGCCAGTCCAACTACATCCCCTTCGACCCCCGGAAGCGCGCATTTATCTCGCACCCCGCCAATCTCTTCTTCCCTTTGAACCTCTCCGCCCTCTCCCCCACCCTCATCGAGTCCGAGCTCTTCGGCCACAAACGCGGCGCCTTCACCGGCGCCATGTCTGACCGCCAGGGCTGGCTCGCCGCCTGCCCCAATCACGGCTCGGTCTTCCTCGACGAGATCGGCGAGCTCGACCCCGCCATCCAGGTCAAGCTCCTGCGCGTCCTCCAGAGCCGCACCTTCGAACCCCTGGGCTCGACCGACACCCACCGCTTCGACGGCAAGATCATCGCCGCCACCCACCGCGACCTCCCCGCCGAGATGCACGCCGGCCGCTTCCGCACCGACTTCTTCTACCGCCTCTGCTCCGACGTCATCACCATGCCCACCCTCCGCCAGCAGCTCGACGCCGACCCCGCCGACCGCCCGCGCCTCCTGCGCTTCATCGCCGAACGCCTCGTCGGCCCCGCCGCCGCCCCGGACCTGGCCGACGAAGTCCATCAATGGATCCAGTCCAATCTCCCCGACAGCTACCCCTGGCCCGGCAACGTCCGCGAGCTCGAGCAATGCCTCCGCAACGTCCTGGTCCGCGGCCACTACGCCCCGCCGCGAACGCAAGACGCGCAACCCCACACGATCCCCGACCTCTGCCGCGACGATCACGACAACTTCGTCAACGTCCAGACGCTCCTCGACCGCTACTGCTCAATGGTTCATGAGCGCGAGGGCAACTACCAGGCCGCCGCCCGCCGCCTTGGCCTCGACCGCCGCACCGTCGCCGCCCACGTCCGCCGCGCCGCCCGCTGATCAACCTCTCAATGACATGATGCCCCCAGCAGTAGGGGGGTGCCCTCACTCGCCGAGTTCACACCGACTCCATCCCATACCCCGCCAGACAGTCGTCCACGAGCGACAGCGCCTCCTCAAAACCGTAGTTGAGGAAGGCATACGTCTTGGCCACCTGCGGCGACCCCGCGTAGAACATCTCGTACTGCTGGTGCCTCCCCGCGAACTCCGACCCCACCATCTCCCACGCCAGCTTGAACAGCTTCACCCGCTGCTCCGACCCCACGTTGGCCCCGACCAGATGACGCCTCAGGTCCTCGGCAATCTCCGGGTCGCCATAGTCCTTGACGGACGAGGGCACCTGCAACATCCCGCCCCCCGACAGCTCCCGCACCATCTGCACCATCCGCGGGTACAGCTCCGCCTGCAACGCCATGATCCCGTACAGGAACCGCGGGTTCGGATGCACCACCCCGCTCGCGTGCGTGACCGCCGACTGCTCCGCCGCCAGCGTCATCCCCTCGACCAGGCTCACCAGTCCCGCCAGCTCGCCCAGCAACGCCTGCGTCGCCGGCAGCTTCAGCACGCCGTTGATCTCCGCGATCCGGTGCGCCAGCCCCAGCAGAAACTTCACCTTCACCCCCAGCCGGACCTGCGCCTGGCTGTTGCCCAGCACATGTGCCGGCGTCTGGAAGAACTGCCCCCGCGTCCGCGCCAGATCCCTGAACACGAACACCCGCTCCCACGGCACGAACACGTCACGGAACACCACGAACGCGTCCCCCTCGTCGAACCGCGTCGACAACGGGTAATCAAAAACGCTCGGCTGCCCCACCGCGTACGCCCGACGCGTGTACAACCGCAGCCCCGGCGCCGCGATCGGCGCCGCCAGCGACAACGCGAAGTCCTCGTCCCCCGGTTTGAGCGGCACGATGCAGCTCAAAAACAACTCGTCCGCCACCGCCGCCGCCGTGCCGAGCATCTGCGCCCCCCGCACCACGATCCCGTCGTCACGCTCCTGAATCACCTTGACCGGATGGTGCGACTCGCCCTGCTCCGACGCCGTCTTGGAGCGGTCGACCTGCGGCGGCACGATCGTGTACGCCACGTGCAGGTGCTCGTCGCGGATCCTCTGCTGGTACGCCGCCACATTCTTGTCGAACGCGTGCCCCTCGACCGCGAAGAACTCCGGCACGCCCGCGAATCCCGCGAAGAACCCCGCCACGTGCTCAGGCCCGCGCCCGATCAGCCCGTACGACGCCTCCGCCGACCGTGTCAGCGCCGCCCTGCGTTCCGCCAGCTCTTCTCTCGTCCGCGGGATCCGGTGCGCCGCGAACACCGGCCGCCCCGTCGCCGGCGACGGGAACGTCATGCCCGACCCCGGCGCCGCGATCCGATCGTACAGCCCCGCCAGGCTCCGGCAGATCCCCGCGAACCCCGGGTGGCTCGCCACGTCCCGCACCAACTCCCCCCCGCTGACAACCTCCCGTCCGTCAGCCAGGCTCGCCAGATACGCCGCCCCTGTTCGCATCACACTGCTCCTGTCAATTCAACGCCGTCCCCACGCCACAAGAATCGCCACCCGCCCTACGCCTCCCTGACCCATGCCTGCCTCTTCAATCTCAACGAAGACAACGATCACCCGCCGTAATGCCACCCCGTGTCGCCCAGCAGCAGCGGCCCGGCCTCCCGACGCAACACCACCGCCGCCACCTCGCCCAGCACGACGTGGTGGTCCGACTGCGCCAACACGTCGACCACTCGCAGCTCCACCGCGGCCGGCGCCTCGAGCAGCAGCGGAACCCCCGTCTCGCCCAGCTCGCACGCATGCCCGTTGATCTGCGTGTCATCGCCGCTGATATTCTTGAAAAAGTCCGCCGCCAGCGCCTTCTGCCCCTCCCCGAGCATGTGCAGCCCCAGCACCCCCGACTCACGAACCATCCGGCAGATCTGCGAATCCCCGCGCAAGCACACCACCACCATCGGCGGGTTGAACGACGCCTGCGTGACCCAATCGATCGTCGCCGCGTGCACCTGCCCGTTGTGCCGGGCCGTCACGACGAAAACGCCGTAGGGGATCATCCGCAGAACTTTCTTCCGAACAGCCGGATCGAGCACAGCGGCGGGGGGTCTTTCCATGCGCGGGTCCTGGGGTGGTCCTGATGCTCAGCGGGCCGGCGAATCTCTTTACCTCCCCGCCGTCAACCCGATGGCGAAAACAATATAGATGCCCCGCCGCCGATCGCCAATCGCACAGCCTTACACCCCCGCGCCGGCCGTTGATCAGTCCTCGCTCTCGTGGATCTTCTCCCCGCGATGCAGGCGCAGGGCCGTGGTCGCCGTCTGCAGCGCCCCGCGCCGCGTCGGACAGGCCGCCGCGAGCGACCGCACCACGCCCACCAAGATGTGCTCGATCCGATCCTCCGCCTCGCGTCCGTCCCGCCACCGCACGCACTGCTGCACCCCCGCCTCGAGCACCTGCAGCGTGTGGAAGTCCAGGTCCTCGCGCACCGTCGCGTACGTCAGCGTGTCGACCAACGGCCCGAACGGATGCCCCAACCTGAGGTACCTCACCACGATCCTCGCCGCCGCGTCGACCTGATGCCGCTGATCCAGCGCATCCAGGAACGCCTGCCGCAACTCCTCCGCGCCCGTCGGCAGATCGTCCAACCCCTCACGTTCTCCGGGCATCCGCGCCGGCGGCACGTTCAGGAAACGATCCATGTAGATCGCCAGCGCCCCGTGATAGACCCCCCGCACGATCCCGGGCTGATCCGTGTCCCCGATCCGCTCGGCCATGCGCAGCACGGCGTTGGTGTAGTTCACCGTGTGCTGCGGGTTGAACCAGTCGCTGACATCGTTGCTCGTGGCGAAGCGCGCCAGCCGCACAAACGCCGCGTAGGCGACCAGCCTCGCCAGCACCACCGGCGCCGCGCCGCCCCCCATCGCCTCGTTCAGTGCCCGGATGATCGCCGGCGCATCGTCGCCCAGCAATGTCCCGAGCAACGCCCCTTCATCCCGATACGCCTTGCCCCGCCCCCGCTCGAGCATCCGCGGGATCTCCCGCTCAGCGGCGCGCAACGGCTCGATGATCTCCACCGGATGGTGCCAGTGCGCGTCCTCCTCAGCCCCGCGCGAGCCGACGACCTGCGCCAGCACGCGCGGCAGCACCTCCCGCGCATGCTCCTGCCCGATGACGTCCAGCAGTTCGAACGCCTTGTTGGTCGCGTCGAGGTCGTGCCCCAGATTGGGATACACGCGATCCGTCAACGCCTGCGCGAACAGGTCCGCCACCCTCGCCACGCCCCACCCGTTGTCGATCGCCGTCAGCAGCACGCGCTCGGTCCCGTCGCGGTGCCGCGACCGCACCCAGTGCCGCATCCACTCCACCAGCTGCGCCGGCGGATAGTCCTCACCCGCCAGCCCCTGACGCTCACGAGGCCGCGCCGTGTTCGCCGCCGAGCCCGCGATCCTCGCCCCGGCGCGAGCCAGCGCGAAGTAGATCGTCTGCTCGCTCAGGAACGGCCGCAGGTTCGCCACGATCGTCAGGTCCGTCATCCCCCCGAACCCGTCCTGATGCCGCGCGCCGAACAGCGCCATCTCCCGCACGATCTCGGAGAACTCCACGTCTCCCTGCAACAGCCCGATCAGACTCTTGGCCTGGATCAGCCCGATGTTCTGCTGCATCCCTCGCCGCAGGCGATACACGAAGTGCTCGCGCGTCAGCGTCTCCCGTGGCGTCGTCCGCACAAACACCACCCCATCATCCACGCGCGTGTCATAGCTCGGCACGTCATCCGCCCACAGGTCGAACGTGCACCCGCTGCGCAGGTCGAACCTCGCCTGATGCCACTCGCACGTCAGCATGCCGTCCCGAACCGTCCCCTTGTGCAGCGGGAATCCCATGTGCGGGCAGCGGTTGTCCACCGCGAAAACCTGCTCGTCAGCCATGAACACCGCGATCGGCCGCCCCCCGCCGTGCACCACGCGCACGCCCTTGCCCCGCAGTTCCTCCAGTGAGCCGACTCGCGCCCATTGGGTGTCCGTGGCCGCGGATGAAGGGGTTGTGGCCATGTGCTTGCCTCTTAGATGTGCCCCTGCGAAGTCCCCAGCCCGATCATAGCGCCGCTCTCCCACCGTGTCAGGCCCATTCCGCCCATCGAATCTTGCCAAATTTGCCCGATTTTCCGCCCTTCTAACCGAATCATCTTGGAAAAAGAATCATCGGGGTTAAGATCTCCTCGGGGCATGGAGTTCACCTCGATGAATCAATCCGCCAAGACCGCCCGCACCCGTTCGATCCACCCGATCGCCATCGTCCTCCTGGCGATCACCGCTCCGGCTGTCTCCGCCGTCACGCTTCCCACGCGCAACTTCCCCAAGACCGACGCCCTCCTCGGTCCTTTCACCATGACCGCCGCCGCCGGCATGTGGGACCACGGCACGCAGATCCTCACCGACAAGATGTACAACGTCGACGCCGCCGGCCAGGGCAACCTCGGCCTGCGCGTCACCTTCCAGGGTATTGACCTGACCGGCCTGAACCTCGCCTGGTTCCCCCTCGACCCCTCCGGCAATGACTGGCACCTCAACCGCTGGGAGGGCGGCGTCCAGATGGGCGTCACCACCGCCGACAACCTCACCCCGCCTCCCCCGGAAGTGAACAAAGGGATGGGGGCTCACATCTACAACTCCGCCGGCTCACTCCTCTACGCCAACCCCTCCGCCAACCAGGGCGGCGACGCCTGGTGGTACTGGAACTCAAGCTACCCCGGCAGTTCCTGGAATCCCGCCGACCGTTTCGGCAGCGGCTACGACGTCCGACCCGACCACGGCAACGTCGTCAACTACGCCGGCAAGGGCCAGTACGTCTTCGAGGGCGCCCCCTACACCGACCCCCTCGAGGGCGACCTGGTCTTCACCGGCGAGTACGACGGCTTCGCCTCCAACCACTGGTACTCCAAGGACGCCATCGTCCCCCACACCGAGTGGGTCACCGGCCTGCCCGCCACCGAAGAACAAATCCACGCCGCCAACACCTTCGACATGGTCATCGAGTACACCCCCGTCCTCATCGACGGCCGCGACGACTTCAAGCGCTACCAGGTCCAGTGGTGGTGCCGCAAACACGAGTCCTCCGGCGAGTGGGAGGGCGCCTGGTCGAGCTGGACCCCCGACGCCGATGACCCCGACGGCGGCTGGATCCAGCCCGGAAACACCTCCTGGATGTGCGGCGGCTACGCCTCCGACGGCACCATGACCGGCGTCGACGAGCCCGGCTTCGACTTCTCCGCCGTCTTCCCCTACGCCAGCGCCTTCGGCTGGTGGCGCTCCGACAACCCCGAGCAGACCATCGTCATCGACCAGATCATCGTCGACTACATCCAGGCCACCATCCGCCCCATCGCCGGCGACTTCAGCGGTGACCTCCTGACCAACGTCCAGGACATCAACCCCTTCGTCCAGGCCATGACGAACCCCGCCCAGTTCGCCGCGGACCACCCCGAGGTTGACCTCCTGGCCGTCGGCGACTTCAACCACGACGGCCTGGTCAACGTCCAGGACATCAACGGCTTCATCCAGCAGCTCACCGGCCAGGGCGGCGCCGCGCTGACCATCCCCGAGCCTGCCTCGATCCTGGGCCTGCTGACCGCCGTGCTCCTCTGGCGTCGCCGGTAGGGGAGTAGAACGATCGTCTGGAGTCAGTGTCAACGAGCGATTGCCGCTCCCGGACGATACATTGATCTTCGTGCGTGCCGACCCGCCCCTCGCACCCAGGAGCCCGCGCGATGATCCTGACCACCACCCCCGCCATCGAAGGCAAGCGCATCACCCGCTACCTCGGCATCGTCACCGGC
>JADZET010000196.1 GCA_020850375.1 Phycisphaeraceae bacterium
CCCAGTTCCACTCCTTCGGCCTCACCGGCCTGACCCTCATCCCCCTGGCCCTTGGCGCCAAGGTCGTCTACAGCGCCAGATTCATCCCCAAGAAGATCGTCGAGCTCATCCACCAGCACCGCCCCGACGTCTTCATGGCCGTCCCCTCCATGTACGCCGCCCTCCTGTCGGTCAAAGAACTCTCCCACGACGACGTCGCCGCCATCCGCTACCCCATCTCCGGCGGCGAACCCCTGCCCAGAGCCGTCTATGACGCCTTCCTCAACCAGCTCAACTTCAAAATCCTCGAGGGCTTCGGCCTGACCGAGACCAGCCCCGTCACCCACTGGTCCCGCCCCGACCGCCACCGCCTCGGCTCCGTCGGACCCGCCCTGCCTCGCGTCCACCACTTCATCGTCGACGACGACCTCCACGCCCTGCCGACCGGGCAGGACGGCGAGGTCCTCCTGGCCGGCCCCAACATCATGCAGGGCTACTTCAAACTCCCCCAGGAGACCGCCGCCGCCCTCGTCGACGTCGACCTCCCCCTCCCCGACGGCACGCGCTTCGTCGGCAAAGCACTCCGCACCGGCGACATCGGCCGCATCGACCCCGACGATTTTCTCTACATCACCGGCCGCAAAAAAGAAATGCTCATCATCGCCGGCGAGAACGTCTTCCCCCGCGAGATCGAGGAGGTCCTCAACCAGCACCCCTCCGTCCGCGACTCCGCCGTCATCGGCAAGAACGACGGCCTGCGCGGCGAGATCCCCATCGCCTTCGTCGAACTCCACGAGGGCCAGACCTTCGACGAAACCGCCCTCCGCGCCCACTGCCGCGACCGCCTGGCGGGCTACAAAGTCCCCCGCGAAATCCGCCACATCGACGCCCTGCCCAGAAACCCCACGGGCAAGATCCTCCGCCGAAACCTCAAGGCGTAAGACGGGGTACGGGGTACGGGGTAGTTAAAGTTTAGCGGGCGATCGAAGATCGCCGTGTCAAAACCACCCTCACCGCCAAATCCTCATGCCTTCCGATCACCCCGACCCTCTCCGCCACGTCTTCGCCGCCCACCCCCGCACCTGGGCCGACTTCCGCTACGTCTACCCCGTCATCAGCCGCCGGGCCGAGGGCCTCTCCATCGGCATCAACCTTAACCCCGACAAAAGCTGCAACTTCGACTGCATCTACTGCTGCGTCGATCGCACGATCCCCCCCGGCAACACGCCCGAAAAACCCGCCAAATTCGACCTGCCCGTCCTGCGCGACGAGCTCGACGCCATGCTCGCCCTGGTCACCTCCGGGGACCTCTGGAAGGAACCCCTCTTCCGCGACGTCACGCCGAAGTACCGCCGGCTCAACGACATCGCCTTCTCCGGCGACGGTGAGCCGACCGCCTGCCCGGTCTTCGCCCAGGCCGTCACGCTCGCCACAGACATCCGTGCCGCCCGCAAGCTCGACGCCGCCAAACTCATCGTCATCACCAACGCCACGCTCTTCGACCGCCCCGCCGTGCAGAAGGGCCTCGCCCTCTTCGACCCCGACCACGACGAGATCTGGGCCAAGCTCGACGCCGGCACGCAGTCGTATTACCAGCTCATCGACCGCACCACCATCCCCCTGACGAAGGTCCTGGCCAACATTACTAGCCTCGCCCGCCAGCGCCCTCTGGTCATCCAGTCCCTCTGGATGAACGTCCACGGCGCCCCGCCCCCGGAAGCGGAGTTCAACGCCTACCTCGATCGCCTGGCCGAGATCCTCGCCGCGGGGGGCATGCTCAAGCTCGTCCAGCTCTACACCGTCGCCCGCCGCGTGGCCGAGCCCTACGTCAGCCCCCTGAGCAACGACCAGCTCGACGCCTTGGCCGACCGTTTCCGCGCCCGGCTGCCGAACCTACCCGTCAAGGTCTACCATGGCGTGGAATAACCCCCGGGCCGACGCCATTCCCCATCGCCACCCCGCGTTTTCGTGACGATCACCCCTTGATCTCCCGCCTTTTTGCCTCCCGCCCGGGAATCCCTAGAATACTCCCCCGTGTTTTGAATCGTCCGCCGCGCGGGCGAGCAGGACCACCTGAACCATCCGATCGCTTCCTCCATCAAACCCCCCGGAAAGGGTCCGTTTCATGAGTACGGGCGACAAGCTCAAGGGCAACGTGGTCATCGGCCAGTCCGGCGGGCCCACCGCCGTGATCAATCAGTCCCTCGTCGGCGTCGTCGAGGCCCTCCGCGACCGGCGCGGCTCAGCCAAAATCCTCGGCGCCCATCACGCGGTCAAGGGCGTGGTCAACGAGGACTTCATCGAGCTGCACGACATCCCCCAGGACCGCCTCGACCGCGTCGCCCAGACGCCCTCCTCCGCCCTGGGCTCGAGCCGCGACAAGCCCGACGAGGCCTACTGCAAGAAGATCCTCGACGTCTTCGCCAAACAGAACGTCCGCTACTTCTTCTACATCGGCGGCAACGACAGCTCCGACACCTGCCGGATCGTCAACGAACTGGCGAAGAAGGACGGGTACCCGCTGCGCTGCTTCCACGTCCCCAAGACGATCGACAACGACCTGGTGCATAACGACCACACGCCCGGCTTCGGCTCGGCCGCCAAGTTCGTCGCCCAGGCCTTCATCGGCGACAACCTCGACAACCGCGCCCTGCCCGGCATCAAGATCAACGTCATCATGGGCCGACACGCCGGCTTCCTCACCGCCGCCAGCATGCTCGCCCGACAGAACCCCGTCGACGGACCCCACCTGATCTACGTC
>JADZET010000197.1 GCA_020850375.1 Phycisphaeraceae bacterium
GCCAGGTTCTCGTGGGCCCGGGCCTGGTTGAACAAGCGCCAGGCCTCCCGCCGCGCCGCCGGCCAGGCCGACGCGACCAGGAACATCTCCGCCCCCGCGTCGACCATCCGTCGGTACAGCTCGGGAAACCGCAGGTCATAACAGGTCGACAGGCCCACCCGCCCCCACGGCGCCTGCGTGACCGTCACGCCATGCCCGGCTGTCAGCAGCTCGCGCTCGCGCGACTGGTGGCCGAAGAGGTGGATCTTGCGATAGGTGCAGGCCACCTGCCCGTCGGGCCGGATCAGGACGCTGGTGTTGTGCAGCCCGGCGGCGCTCCGCTCGACGAGGCTGCCCATGAACAGCCAGGCGCCGATCGCCTTGGCCGCCTGACCCATCGCTGTGACCAGCGGACCGTCAAGCGGCTCGGCTTCTTCGCCATAGGCGTCAAAGCGGAAATAACCCGTCGGCCAGATCTCCGGCAGCAGCACCAGGTCGCTGCCCCGGGCCTGCTCGATCAGGCCGAGCACCTGCTCGATCGTCTGCCCCTTGGGCCGATCCACCGCCTGAAGTTGGATGCTGGTGATGCGCATCATTGATCGTTGTGTCCGATGCGGGCTCATACTAGCGACGGTGCGCTCGCAAACAAGCGATCTATAAGCCTGCTGAACTCTCATGCATGGACACCGTCGATGCAGGTGATCATCGATCCGTGGCCGACCACACGCCTTTCGAATGTCGCCGCATGGCCAGCCTGTTCCGGGGTGGATCGTCCACACGACTCGATGGCATCGATCAAAGATCGCACGCTGGCCGCTGAGCGCGAACGTCGTGGTCAGTGCGAGACACGACGCAATATCATCAATTCACTATCGCGTCTTATTCCTTTCGTTTCAATCATTTGACGCCGCTCCTCGCGTCCGCTAGTTGTTCTCGTAAAGGAGCCAATTGTGCCGTCGCAACCCAATGTTCTTTTGATCACCGCTGACGACATGAACTGGGACGCCGTCGGAGCCTTCGGCTGTCCCGTGCCGGGAACCACGCCCAACATCGATCGCCTCGCGGCCGAGGGCATCCGGTTCAACCACGCTCACGTCACCATCTCCGTCTGCCAGCCCAGCCGCAACACGATGCTCACCGGCCTCTACCCGCACCACCACGGCGGCGAGGGGTTCTACAACCTCCGCCATCCGGGCATCGCCACCCTTCCGGGGGTGCTCCGCGAGGCGGGGTACAGCGTCGGCTTGCTGGGCAAGGTGTCGCACTCGACACCCTACGCGGACTTCAAGTGGGACACGACCTACGGCGAACTGGACATGGGCCACGGCCGCAACCCGGCCATCTACCGGCAGCACGCGTTGACCTTCGTCCGCCGGGCCATGCACCAGAACAAGCCGTTCTTCCTGATGGCCAATTCGCACGACCCGCACCGGCCCTTCTTCGGCAACGACATCCCCTACTGGTATCAGCCGCACAGCGAGGCCGTGGCGGTGCACCCCTCGCGCGTCTTCAAGCCCGAGGAGGTCACCACGCCCGGCTTCCTGGCCGACCTGCCCGAGGTGCGACGCGAGATCGCCGAGTACTACAGCTCCGTCCGCCGCTGCGACGACACGGTCAGCGGCCTGCTCGACGTGCTCGAGGAGACCGGCCAGGCCCAGAACACGCTGGTGATCTTCCTCTCCGACAACGGCATGGCCTTCCCCTTCGCCAAGACCAACTGCTACCTCAACAGCACCCGCACGCCGTGGGTCATGCGCTGGCCCGGGCAGATCAGGCCCGGCTCGGTCGAGAGCGAGCAGATGATCTCGGGGATCGACTTGATGCCCACCGTGCTCGACGCGCTGGGGATCCAGGGGCCGGCGATGGACGGGCGGTCGTTCCTGCCCGTGCTGCGAGGCGAGAAGCAAGACGGGCGTGAGCGGGTCTTCACGCAGTTCTATCAGACCTCGGCCAAGCGCAACTACCCGATCCGCTGCGTGCAGAGCCGGCAGTTCGGCTACCTGTTCAACCCCTGGTCCAACGGCACACGCCGGTTCAAGAACGAGTCACAGGACGGCCGGACGTTTAACGCGATGAATGAGGCGGCCGTGAATGACCCGCAGATCGCCCGGCGCGTGCAGCTCTTCCTCTACCGCGTGCCGGAGGAGTTTTATGACTTCGGGAACGACCCCAATGCGCTGAACAACCTCATCGATGACCCCGCCTACGCCGACGAGCTGGCCAAGATGCGGGCGACGCTCGAGGACTGGATGATCCAGACTCAGGACCCGGCCCTGGAGGCCTTCCGCAACCGCCAATCGCCGCAGGCTTGCGAGGCATTGATGCAGCTGACCTCGCAGATCATCGGCGGCACGTCCTAAACCCCCGGAAGTTCAAGGCAAACGCCTGCCCACCGCTCGGTAGTTCCCCTCGGTTCGCCCCAACGTTCCCGAGTCAACACCATGAAGGACACACGCCCCAACATCCTGTTCATCATCGCCGACCACCAGCTCGCCCACGGCCACTGCCGGCCGGGGCACTTCGAGTTCCGCCAGCCGGTGTTCGAGGAATTCTGCCGGCAGGGCGTGCGGTTCGACCGCGCCTACTCCGTCTCGCCCGTCTGCACGCCGGCCCGCGCGAGCATGATGACGGGGATGTACCCCAGCAGCCATGGGCTGCGATGGAACTCCGAGAGCAAGGGCGTGCCGGGCAACCGCATCGAGTTCGCCTCGGGCACGCAGCTCTACGCTCACCACCTGGCCAGACAGGGCTACCGCAACGCCTACGTGGGCAAGTGGCACTGTGGTGAGGAGCGTCTGCCGGCCGACTACGGCATCGAGGGCTGGAGCCTAGCGGGGTATGGCGCGCCCTACATGTCGCCGGCCTACGAGCAATACGCCAAGGAGCGCGGCCTGGGCAAGGCGACGGCACGCATCGAGCACTACATTTACAGGCCCGAATGGACGGGCAAGACGATGGAGCTGCACCATCCGACCTTCTGGCACTTCATGTTCGGCTCGGGCGTGCTGCTGGGGCCGCCCGAGGCGCATGAAGAATTCTTCGTCGCCGAGATGGCGGCGCAGAAGGTCCGCGAGATGTCCAAGCAAGATCAGCCGTGGAGCCTCGTGGCCAGCTTCTGGGGGCCACACCAGCCCTACTATCCCACCGAGCCTTATGCGGGAATGATCGACCCCAAGAGCATCCCGGAGTATCCGAGCTTCAATGATGACCTTAAGGGCCGGCCGTTCCGCCACATCATCCACCGCGACCTGATGATGGGCAAAGTCCGGCAGGACTCCTGGCAGACGTGGGATGTCTGGCAAGAGGTCCTGGCCCGCTGCTACGAACAGACGATCCAGACCGACGCGGCCATCGGTCGCCTACTCAAGAGCCTCGAAGAAGAGGGCGTGGCGGACAACACGCTGGTGATCTGGTTAGCCGACCACGGTGACGCCCTGGCATGCCACGGGGGGCTCTTCGACAAGGGCTCGAGCTTCCTCGAGGAAGTCGCCCGCGTGCCGATGGCCATGCGTTGGCCCAAGGGCCTGCCCAAGGACGTCAGCACGTCCAAGCTCGTCTCCAACATGGACGCCACCGCGACCATACTCGCCGCGGCCGGGGCGCCGGTCCCTGCGGAGATGCACAGCCGCAGCCTGCTGGAGCTGGCCCGTACGCCCAACTCCACGCCCTGGCCCGACCAGGTCGTCTGCCAGCACCACGGCCACTACACTGACGACATCATGCTCCGCATGGTCGTGACGGACCGCTACAAATACGTCGGCGCGATCTTCGACGGCGACGAGCTCTACGACCTGCAAGAAGACCCCTACGAGATGAACAACCTCGTCCACGACCCCGCTCACGCCGAGCTCGCCCGACAGATGCGCCAGCGGCTGATTGACCACCTCGAAAACTCCAACGACAAGGTGGCCTTCCGCCTGCTGCACGCGCTCAAGCACTCGAACAAACATGAATTGAAGCGGTAAGTCTGACGGATCGAGCCCCCCCACCGCCCCACGCCAAGGAGCCTGCATCGATGGCCTTCGTCTACTACGTCGCCAACGGCTACACCTCCCGGGACAAAACGCCCGGCCAATACCAAGGCAAGAGCGAGTTCCGCCTGCGCAACCTCGCTGAGCGTCAGACCACCATCCGCCAGCGTCTCTACTTCGCCGATCGGCCTCCGCTGGACCTGGCCCCGATCAGCGCCGGCCCCATGGGAGGGCCCTACCAGGAGTTCCCGCAGCACCTGCCGGAGTCGCACAAGGATGCCGGACCGTGGGGCGTGCGCGTCGTCTCCGACACGCCGCTGGCCTACGTCCACATCGCCCTGACGCGCCGCAACGGCAAGACCGAGGACATCCGCTACGCCGGCGGGTGCGGCATGCAGTTGGGTAAGCAGCAGCTCTCATGCGGATGGTACTTCGGCGATTGCTTCAAGTGGTTCGTCAAGCCGGTCGACCCACCGTTCCCCTTCAGCCAATACGAGTGGTACCACCTGCTCAATCCCAATCCGCTGCCTGCACACATCACGCTGACCGTCGGCGACGAGAAACGCGGCCCCTACCACAAGAGGCAGATCACGATCGAGCCGGAGCGTGTGCTGTTCCTGGACGACCCGGACCTGGTCGAGGGGACCATGGCCGGCTGCTACGTCAAGATCCAGAGCGATCAGCCGATCCTGGCCGAGGGCGAGCGCGTGATCTTCGGCCCCCAGGGCCCGGACGAGTGGGGCGTGATCATCGGCTGCGCCTCGCCCGGGGCGTGCGAGCCGTTCCTGGACTCGACATCCGTGAACTAAGCCACTGATCACCTGCGCGATCCACATCAGTCGGCCGACCCAACAACTCAGAGAACAAGAAAAGGGCTGCAAGGGCAGCCCATCTCTGTTGACTAAGTGGAATGTTCGTCTGCCCGTCACCGCCGCCGGCGGAGCAGCACGCCCATGCCGCTGACGAGCAGCAGCGTCGTGCCCGGCTCGGGCACGACCTCGCCGTGCGAGAAGATGCACTCGCCGGTGGCCGAGGAGATGCGGATGATCGAGGGCTCGTTGTTGGTCACGCCGTTGTCCCAGTGCGTGCCGA
>JADZET010000198.1 GCA_020850375.1 Phycisphaeraceae bacterium
GCGCGCAGCACCTCAAGCCCCTGCCGATGACCACCGTGGCGGATCAGCTCGGCATCCACGTGGCGACCGTCAGCCGGGCCGTGAGCGAAAAATACATCCAGACGCCGCGCGGGATCTTCCCGCTGCGCATGTTCTTCTCCGGCGGGACCGAGACGCAGGGCGGCGACGCGATGAGCTGGGCGGCCGTGCAGGCCAAGCTCCAGGAGATCATCGATGCCGAGGACAAATCGAACCCGCTCAGCGACGACGAGCTGGTGGACAAGCTCAAGGAAAAGGGCATCGAGATCGCCCGCCGGACCGTGGCCAAGTATCGCAAGCAGATGAACATCCCCCCCGCCCGCCAACGCCGTCGGTACTGAGGTGGCGTGATATCATGGCCGGGCCATGAAGCTCTACACCAAGCGCGGCGACGACGGGCTGACGGACCTGTTCCACGGCGGCCGGGTGCCCAAGGACCACCTCAGAGTCGAGGCCTACGGCTGCGTGGACGAGCTCAACAGTCATCTGGGGCTCGTGCTCGCCGCACAGCCGCCCGAACCGATCCAGCGGGTGGTGGTGACAATCCAGAACCAGCTCTTCGACGTCGGCAGCGACCTGGCCACGCCGCCGAGACAAGATGACTCGCCCGTTCCGCGCATCGTCGACGATCACGTCAAGCAGATCGAGTCGATGATCGACGCGGCGTGTGCCGGCCTGCCCGAGATGAAGCACTTCATCCTGCCGGGGGGCACGGAGCCGGCCGCACGGCTGCACGTCGCCCGCACCGTCGCCCGGCGGGCCGAGCGGATGTGTGTGCAGTTGGCCCGTGAAGAACCGGTGGGACAACCTCTCTTGGTTTATCTCAACCGTCTGAGCGACCTGCTCTTCGCCCTGGCCCGGCAGGCCAACCACCTCGCGGGCACGCCGGACGTGCCCTGGCTCGGTCGCAAGGGCGCCGGCGCGGAATAATCCGAGCGTCCGCGGCGGCTATTGGGAGCCGGCCCAGTCGCTGGCTTTCTGGAGGTTCTCGTCGGCCTGCTGCTTGAGCTGGTCCGTCGTGGCCGAGTCGAGGATCGTCACCTGACCGTTTTCGGCGCTGGCCTGCTCGCGCTTTTTCTTCAGGGCGGCAAGCTTCTCGTCGACGTACTTCTGATACTTCTTGCGGGCCTCTTCGAGGCGTTTGTCATACTCCTTCTGAGCCTCGGCGAGACGTTTTTCCTGGGCCTGCCGCTTGGCCTCAAAGTTCTGCCTCTGGGCCTCGGTCATGGCTAGGCCGCCGCCCGTGGATGTGCCGCCGCCGGATGAGGTCTCTTGCAGCGCCAGACTCAGCGAGCCGCCGCCGCCCGTGCCGTCGCTTGCGCCGCCGGAGACGCAACCGCCACAGGCCGTCATCGCCGCCAGCACCGCCGCTGTCGTCCAGGTCACACCACGCATGGATCACCTCGTGCCGTCATTGTAGCGGGCCGGCGGGGAACGGGTCACACCTGTCCAGCGTCCCGCAGGGCCGAGTCAAGGTCGACAAAACACCCCTGGCCCGCCGGCGCGGCCGTGTCCGCGGGCTGGCGATTCCGTAGTTCACCGACCAGCCGGGCCATCGGGCCGTGGACGGAGGCGGTGAAGGTCACGAGTTGGCGCGTCACCGGGTGCTCGAATTGCAGGTACGCGGCGTGCAGCGCCGGGTGGGTCATCAGGAGGTCCGGCCGCCCGAGCGCCTCGGCCACGATCTTCTCGCCCTCCTCGCGGGTGCGGGCGAAGTTGACGTGGCTGCGCCCTCCCGCTGCTCGGGGCGGATTCTGCAGCTCCGCCAGGCCCACCGGCTCGCCGCCGTAGACCACGTCGCCCACCAGCGGGTAGCCGAGGTAGGACATGTGCACGCGGATCTGGTGCGTCCGGCCGGTCTTGAGCTCGAGCTCCACCAGCGAGTAGCCGGGGTACCGCTCGCGGACGCGGTAGATCGTGACGCTGGCCCGGCCGGTGCTGTCGTGGCGGATGGCGTAGGCCTCGCGGATCGTCGGGTGCTTGCCGATGGGCTGGTCGATCACGCCGCCGTCGTCGGGCACCCGGCCGTGCACGACGGCGAGGTAGGCCTTCTGCGTGGTCCGCTCCTCGAACTGACGGGCGAGCTTCCAGTGGGCGAAGTCGCTCTTGGCCACGACCATGACGCCGGTGGTGTGCCTGTCGAGCCGGTGGACGATGCCCGGCCGCAGGGCCACCGCACCGACGCTGCTCAGGCCCGGCACGACGCCGTCGAGGGGCGGCTCATCACCTTCTTGTGGCCGAGACGATCTGACCTCGTCCGACGCCGGTCCGTCACCGCGAAAGCCGCGGGTCTTCCACTGGGCCCACTGGCCGCCGCCCTGCTCGATCTGCCGCTTGAAACGGAAGGCCAGGGCGTTGATCAGCGTGCCGCGCATGATCCCGCGGGCGGGGTGGACGATCAGGTCCGCCTGCTTGTTGATGACGATCAGGTGCTCGTCCTCGAACAGCACGTCAAGGGGGATGTCCTCGGGCTCGATCGACCGCACGGCCGGGGCGGGGAGGATGACGTCGATCACGTCACCGACGTGGAGCGTCGTGCTGGACTTGGGCTGTTTTTGGTTGACCGTGACGCCGCCGAGCTCGATGATCTGCTGCACGCGGCTGCGGCTGACGCCGCGCAGGCGTTGCTGGAGGAAGACGTCCAGGCGGAGCTTCTTGTCGCGTCGGACGATGAACTGACGTCGCGGAGCATCCTCCTGCTCAAGACCATCGGCCGCGTCATCGTCGGACGACTCAAGGACATCGTCGTCCGCCGGCTCGATGGGGCCACCGGGCTGATCGTTCTGGGCGGTCATGTTTTGCCAGTCCGGGGAGCGAGCGGGGCAGCCGGTCAGGGCGTGGCGGGCTCGGCCGGCAGGGTCGGCTCGGGGTCGCCGGCCGGCTCGGGCTCGGTGGCCACGGGCGTCAGGCCCGGCGCCTCGGGGGTCGGGATCATCGACGAGGTCGGCTGGGTCGTCACCGGCTCGGGGCCGAAGCGCATCGGCTCGCTCAGACGCGGGACCATCGCCATCCGACCCTCGGCCTCGGCCGCGATGGCCGGCTGATGGGAGGCCTTGCCGCGCTCGATCACCTGCTGGTAGAGCTTGGTCGCCTCGTCGGGCTGGCCGAGCTCCTCCATCACCGCGGCCAGGCCGAGCATGGCGTTGAGCTTGAAGGTTTCGTCAGCCGCGGGGTTGTCGATCACCCTCTGGAAGTCGGCCTTGGCCGAGGTGAGTTCCGTTCTGCGGGCGTCGGACAGGCCGCCCAGTGAGACCGTGTCAGCGGGCTTGCCGCGCAGGGCCGCCTCGCCGGCCTGAAGCGAGGCCAGGATCGACACGGTCGGATCCTGGGCCTGCTTGGCCACCTCCTCCAGGCCCAGCGGGCTGGTCTCGGTGATCAGCGCCTCCCAGGCCTGGTCGTGCCGTTGCTGCCGCCACTGGTTGACGAAGCGCGTCACCAGCACGCCGACCAGCACGGCCAGCACCGCCATCAGCAGCGTGTTTCCCCACTTCTCCCAGAACTCCCGGAAGTTGCGGAAAAAATCCTCGAGGTCGTTCTCTTTCAGGTCGTGACGATGTTCGGAGTCCATGCTGCACCCTGGGGCGCGACCAGACACTCGACGGATGCACCGGGCCGTCGCTGGTCGCGCCGCAGCCGGGTGGATGGTGACAGGGGTACGACTCTTCTCCCTCGCTCCTGACGAATCGTTCAGTACGCCGCGGTCCCGCCCCCGGAGGCGGACTGGTCGGCGATCCAGATCCGTACGCCGACGATGCCGTGGCTCTCGACCATCTTGATCGTCAGCAGTTCCTGGCCCTTGCGGAACCAGAGCACCGCCTGCGAACGATCGACCGACTCGGCGAACGTCCGCCAGCCGTAGACAGGCGTCTGATTGCGGTAGAACTGCACCGCCTCGTTCAGGTCCGCCTGACCCTGGTAGAGGTGCTCGACCCAGCGTCGTCCGCCCGGGAGCTGCTCGGCCCGGCACTTGGACCGGACCGGCACGAATCCCTCGGGCATCGGCACGTCCGGGATCAGCGACTGCCTGGACTGCACCAGGCCCTCGCTTGTTTGAGGCGGCAGCCAGGTGCCGTCGTCCGAGACGTTGAGCACCCGCACCTGCTTGCAGCCGAGAGCCAACGTCAGCCCAGCCGCAAGCATCACTAACCTCGCGCCTGTCCGACGTCGGCCCCACAGGGCCCGCAAGCCCAGCGTGTCCATGAGGTTAATCATGGACACCAGTGTAGTTTGCGCTAACGCAACGGGCAAACAGGGCAAGATGGGGGAGCCCGGCGCGGAAATGGAATTCCCAGGTGAAGTCATTCAGACGCCTTTCTATCCACAATCGCAAATCCTGCTCGGCCGTTTTAAACTCTTCCCCCATGCTCGCGCAGGTCCACAGCTTCGTGCTCCAAGGCATCGACCCCATCCCCTGCGAGGTCGAGGTCGACGTGGCCAACGGCCTGCCCAAGACCACCATCGTCGGGCTGCCGGACGCGGCGGTGAAGGAATCGGTCGAGCGCGTCCGGGCGGCGATGGTCAACAGCGGGTATCCCTTCCCGGCCTCGCGGCTGCTCGTCAACCTCGCCCCGGCTGACATCCGCAAGGAGGGGCCGGCCTTCGACCTGCCGATCGCGTTGGGCTTCCTCATCGCCGGGCAGGTCATCCGGTCGGAGAAGCACAAGGGACTGCTGTTCGCCGGCGAGCTGGCCCTGGACGGCCGTCTTCGGCCGATCAGCGGGGCGATCAACCTGGCCATCCTCGCCCAGCAGATCGGGGCACGGGGACTGGTCGTGCCGGTGGACAACGCCCCCGAGGCCGCGGCGGCGGGCGGCGTGGCGGTGTACCCGGCCGACACGCTGGCGAGCGTGGTGGGCTTCCTCAACGATGTGCTCGAGATCGAACCGCAGCCCGAGCCGGACGTCGACACCCTGCTGCAATCGGACGTGCCAGAGGTCGACTTCGTGGACGTGCGCGGGCAGGAGGCGGCTAAGCGTGCCTTAACCGTCGCGGCGGCGGGGGCGCACAACGTGGCGATGATCGGCCCGGCCGGGGCGGGCAAGACGATGATGGCCAAGGCGCTGCCCGGGATCCTCCCGCCGCTGTCGCGGGCCGAGGCGTTGGAAGTGACGCGCATCTTCTCGAGCGTAGGACTCTGCCCACCAGGCCAGCCACTGCTCACCCGCCGGCCCGTCCGCACTCCGCACCACACAGCGAGTTCCCCAGCTGTCATCGGCGGAGGCGTCATCCCCCGGCCGGGGGAAGTGAGCCTGGCCCACCACGGCGTGCTCTTCCTCGACGAGATGCCGGAGTTCCCCCGCTCGGTCCTTGAGACGCTGCGCCAGCCGATGGAGGATGGGTGCGTCACCATCGCCCGCGCGCACGGGGCCCTGCGCTTCCCCGCCCGCTTCATGCTCGTGGGGGCCATGAACCCCACGCCGCGCGGCGGAGATCGCCCCACCGACGAGGTGGGCCAACGCCAGATGGAGCGCTACCTCTCGCGGATCAGCGGGCCACTGATCGACCGCATCGATATCCACGTCGAGGTGTCGGCTGTGCCGTGGGAGAAGCTCAGCGGGCAGGCCAAGGGCACGTCGTCCTTGACCATGCGTCAGCGCGTCCTGGCCGCCCGGCAGGTCCAGACCCGACGCAACGGCGGCCCGACCCACCCCAACAGCACGCTCTCGGGCAGGCAGCTTGACCAATTAGCCAGCCTGGAACCCTCGGCCGTGCAACTGCTCCAGCAGGCGATGACGGAACTCAAGCTCAGCGCCCGGGCCTACGACAAGATCCGTCGCGTCTCACGCACCATCGCCGACCTCGAAGAGAGCGCCACCGTCCAGGCCCACCACGTGGCCGAGGCCGTGCAGTATCGGCTGCTTGATCGCACGTTGTAGGTCGGCAATCCTGGGGTAGGGCACGCATCCTGCGTGCCGTGGTCGAGTGTCGGGAGAAGTTCATTCAACGGCACGCAGGATGCGTGCCCTACAAGGGACCGAGCATGAGATTTCGAGGATGGATCGCGGCCTGTTCGATCCGCCTGATCAGCGTGTTGCTGATCACGGTCATCCTGACGGGCTGCACCGGCAAGAAGGCCACGACGAACACGCCTGACCCGCCGGCAGATTTCACGCTCGAGGTCTACATTCACCACTTCGACGCCGATACGTCACCCGCGGCCGCCTCGGCGATGGGGCGGGCCGTGCGGCAGACGTCGCAGTACCTGCTCGAGCCCAACCGCGACCTACGTGCGGTCATGGGGCCGTGGGTGTCGGATCGCATCTATCCCCCACCGGTCCGCCGGCTGACCTACGCCCAGCTCCAGACCTTGTGGAAGATCATTCAGGTCAATCACCTCCTGGCTGAGCCGACGAGCCCGAACGGGCAGATCCTGATGGAGCACTTGGGCAAACGTTCCGCCAACCCGCTGAGTGTGCCCGCGCCGGCCATCCTCTATCGCGTTCGCATCCTTGCCGGCGGGAGAACATATGAGTTCAGCACCACACCGCAGGAGTCGCCGCCGACGCTGGCCCTGATCGCCGAGCTGGTCAAGCTCCGCACGGAAGATCGGGCGATGCGCAACCTCTCACCAGAACACTGATCGGTCGTCTGTTCTGGATTTTCACGGCCTGATTGCTCGCAGGCGACGTCGCCACTATCATCGCCCCCCTCGTTCATCCGGACGAGCGTTTGTTGAACCTTGGACCCCGAGTTTCTCGCGGAGATTGCCATGTCCCTGCACCTGGTCGACCCTCACGGCGGCACGCTGGTCAGCCGCTTCGCCACTCCCGCCCGCGCCGCAGAGATCAAGGCCCAGGCGCCCAAGCTGCCGCGCGTCACGCTGACGGCCAAGCAGGCGTGCGACCTGGAGATGATCGCCATCGGCGCCTTCTCGCCGCTGACGGGCTTTGTCGGGCAGGCGGACTTCGTCTCGATCTGCAAGGACATGCGGCTGTCGTCGGGGAAGAATAAAGGCCTCATTTGGCCCATCCCGATCACGCTGGCTGTGGACGAGGCGACCAAGGGCAAGCTGGCCGTGGGCAAGCCGGCGGCGCTGTACCACTCCGACGGCACGCTGCTGGCCTCCATCGACGTGCAGGAGATCTACCCGCACGACAAGAAGCTCGAGATCCCCAACGTCTTCCGCACCGAGGACCCGGCTCACCCCGGCGTCGCGGCGGTGCAGGCTGAGGGTGACTGGCTGGTGGCGGGCCCGATCGAGGTCGTCACCGTCACCCCCGAGAAGGAGCCCGGCGAGCAGTACACCGAGTACCGCCTGCCGCCCGCCAGGACACGCGAGGCCTTCGCCGAGCGTGGTTGGAAGACGGTGGCTGCGTTCCAGACGCGCAATCCCATCCATCGCGCCCATGAGTACCTGACCAAGTGCGCCCTGGAGATGACCGACGGGCTGCTCATCCACCCGTTGGTGGGCGAGACCAAGCCCGGCGACATCCCGGCTGACGTCCGCATGGACTGCTACAAGGTGCTGATCGACAAGTACTACAACCTCAAGCGGACGATGCTCAGCGTCATGCCCGCGGCGATGCGCTATGCCGGGCCACGCGAGGCGGTGCTGCACGCCCTGGTCCGTAAGAACTACGGCGTGTCGCACTTCATCGTCGGGCGCGACCACGCGGGGGTGGGCAACTACTACGGCACCTACGACGCCCAGCAGATCTTCGACAACTTCGAGCCCGGCGAGGTGGGCCTGACGATCCTGAAGTTCGAGAACACGTTCTACTGCAAGAAGACGGCCGGGATGGCCAGCGACAAGACCACCAACTCGCCGCCGGAGGACCGCATCTTCCTGGCCGGCACCAAGGTCCGCGACCTGCTCAAGGCCGGGCAGCGTCCCCCCGGCGAGTTCAGCCGGCCCGAGGTGGCGGACATCCTGATCCGCTGGGCCCAGTCGGCGGGGTAAGTCCTCCTGCCACGACATCGACGCACGCCGGCAGTTTGCCCGCCGCGGGAGTTGCGGTAGCTTTACGCTCCTCTTCCGCCTATTGACGAGGGCACACTGCGTGGCATCCTTTCCCGCCAACTTCATCTGGGGCGCCGCCGCCTCGGCTTACCAGACCGAGGGGGCCTGGGACC
>JADZET010000199.1 GCA_020850375.1 Phycisphaeraceae bacterium
CCCCGGAAGCGAAAGGCCGGGCCGGGGTATGGCTGCGGCTGGTCATGACCGAGCGGGGGGATGGAGGTCGGGCATGAATCCCTTTGATGATCTGATCGCGCGGGCGACGGCGAAGCTTTCGATGGATGGGGAGCTGAAGCTGGAGATTGGGCGCGAGCTGCGCGGGCACCTCGAGGACTCGGCGGCGGAGTATGAGGCGGGGAGTTACACGGCGGAGCGGGCGGCGGAGGAGGCGGTCAAACACCTGGGCGATCCGGAGGAGTTGGCGCAGGAGCTGTGGCGGGCGAATCGGGGGCGGCTGCGGGTGCGGGCGGTGGCGAAGTGGGCGGCGCAGATTCTGCTGGTGCCGGCGGCGGTGGTGGTGGCGATGTGGGTGTTGGTGCGACCGAGTTACACGCTTGTTCAGCTGGCCCGACTCCATATCTCTGAACCGTCGAACACGCCCGTGCTGTCCACCATGCAAGCGGTGGACCGGGCGATCCCGGACTGGATCGGCGTGACGTTCAGGTCGATCGTCGGCGACCCCAACGCCCAGTTCACGGCCCATGATCTTGCCGGCCTGAGCCAGGATCAGCGCTGGGTACTGTTGGGCGATCCCGGGGCGGAGGATGACCTGGAGCGTGCCAAGTCCATCGTTGATCGCTGGCCGGACAACCCGATCTATTACGGCAACTATGTGAACCTGGCGATGATGGAATTTGTCAGGCGGGCGCGTGAGGGCTCGGCCGCGGAGGCTCGGGCGTGGTACCTGCCCATCCTCGATCGAGGCGAAACGGTTGAGCCTGACAACAGCTACTACGGGGTGGCGCGGACGTCGGTGATCCTGACGGGGGCGTGCGACGTCGAGGACGCGGCCACGCAGCCGAGTGGTGGGACGACGCAGACGGCCGACCGGCCGGACTTTGAATCGTACGTGCTGACGATCCATGATGAGGGGGCGATCGAGCGGGCGATGGCGGAGTTGCACAGGGCGGTGGCCCGGCCCCGGTACACCAGCCATGCCGTGGACATGGCGCGTTTGCGTCTGGAGATGCTACCGGCCCCGACCAGCCTGCTCGAGTGGCTGAACCGCCAGATTCTGTGCGTGGGCATCCTGCTGCCGGACCTGGGCACGACACGGCGGCTGACCAGGATCGCCGGGTGCTATGCGTGGCGGTTGGCTGAGCAGGACGAGGCCGACCGGGCGTTGGCGATCGTGCACGACGTGAGCCTGCTGGGGTCGATGATGATCGCCAGCGGCGACACGGTCATCGGGATGCTCGTCGGCCAGACCGTGGTCAGACGGGCGGGTGAATATGAGCGGTGGATTCTCGAGCACGGAGGGGAGCCGGCGCGGGCAGCACGGGCCGCGGCCGAGCTCGAGGCCCTCGAGCAGGTTTATCTGCGCACCAAGCGGGTTGATCCACTGCCCGACGAGGCACGCCGGGAGATGAGCGTGGTCGGCAGGATCTTCACCGCCAGCATCGCCGGGTATGTTGTGGATTATTCCCCGACGCGGCGGGCGGAGTTCGCGCTGGCCGAGAATGCCGGGTTAGGTGTGCTGCTGGCGACGCTGAGCGCGGGGCTCGTCGTGGTCACGCTGGTGGGACTCGCGGGGCTGGCGCTGGTCAGGGGCGGGCGGGTTGCGCCGATGCTGTTCGTGGGCTGGCGGCGGATCGGGAGGGTGCTGGGGTGGGGCGTGCTTGCGCCGATCGTGGGGTACGTGATCTACATCCATCTGCCGGTGGCCAATCGTCAGTTCAGCTTCAACTACACGCCCGAGCGTCACGTGCTGGAGCTGCTGACGCTGGGGGGGGTGATGCTGGCGGTCCTGTGGCGTCAGACGCGTCGGGCGGTGGCGGAGCGGGCGGCCGAGGTGGGTGTGGCGCTGCCGGTGCCGCGCTGGAGCTGGCTCGGGTATGTCCGCGCGGGCGTGCTGGTGCTGCTTGGCGCGGCGGTTTGTGCGTACATCGCGGCGTGGCAGTTCGAGGGCCTTCGGCCGGTCGTGGCCGAGTCGGGCGGTACGCTCCGCACGGCGGGGGGAAATCTGATTGTGGTGATGCTGCTGGCGATGGTCATCGCGACGACATGGCGGGCAGGTCGCCTGGTCGTCGGGCTGATCCGCGATTCAGCGTCGGCTGTGGTGACGATACGCAGTGCGGCCCCAATCCTGGCGGCGGTGGTGATCGTGCTGGGCATGGTGGGGGGGATGATGCTGCGTCAGGTCGAGGCCGAGGCGATGGCGCACACCCGAGGATCGCAGGATTTCTTGATGGTCAACGAGGTGGATCACTCGGCGTATCGGGAGATGCGCGATTGGCACGTGCGGCGGTTGGAGGAATTGCGGGCGAGAGAGGGTGCGGGACAGACCCGCGTACCCCCCGGCTCCGCCGGGGGCTGAAATTTCGTGGGGCGGCGGTGCATCACTCGAAATTCAGGTGGCGCTCTTGGCTGCGGGGGGCACGGTCGATGCGGCCTGTTTGTCCAGCAGGTCCTGGAGGCTGGTCTGGCCGGCGAGTTGGTCCTGGGATTGGTGGAGGTGGTCGAGGTATTGCCAGCAGGTCTCGACGTTGGCGCGCAGGCCGGTGCGGGACCATTGGCGGCCGAGGGTGAGCAGGTCGGCGACGGTGATCTTGGCTGGGGGGCGGGCCAGGGCGTAGGTGGATACGTCTTCGTCGCTGCCGGCGATGGTGTGGAGCAGGCCGGCCTGGGTGAGGTTGGCGCAGAGGCGCTGGACGGAGGAGGTGGGGAGTCCGAGGTCGGCGGCGAGGTCGGTGGGGGCGGCGCCTTGGCCGTCGGTGAAGAGTTGGCCGAGGCGGACCATGACCGGGACGGTCCAGGCGGGGTCGCCGATCATGGTCGAGGTGTAGGATTCCTCGTCGAGGAGCGGGTTGCGGACCTGGCTGAGGGAGTAGGTGAGCTCTAGGCCGAAGAGGATGATCAGCCAGGTGACGTAGAGCCAGAAGAGGAAGAGGGGGACCAGGCCCAGGGCGCCGTAGAGGCTGGTGACGGCGGTGCGGGCGACGTAGATGGTGAAGGCTTCCTTGCTGATGACCCACAGGGCGGCGGCGACGAAGGAGCCGATCAGGACGTGCTTGATCGGCACGCGGGCGTGAGGGAGCAGGGTGTAGATCGCGGCCAGGACGATCCAGGCGGTGAGCAGGGGGGAGAGGATGACCAGCGGGCCGGCGAGCCAGCCGGTCAGGTCGCCGCCGGCGGCGAGGAGGCTAAAGGCCTTCTGCTGGATGAACTGGCCGGCGACGAGGACCATGGGGCCGAGGGTGATCACGGCGTAGTAGTAGGTGACGCGGATGTACCAGGGTCGGCCCTGGTCGACGCCGAGGACCTGGTTGAAGCTCTGCTCGACGGTGGCCAGGAGGGTCGTGGCGCCGTAGATGAACAGGAGCAGGCCCACGGCCCCGATGCGGGCGAAGTTGACCTTGGCGAGTTGGTCGATGACGTTGCCGATGAAGTCGCCGAGCTCCTGGCGGCGCTCCTTGGCCTGGGCCTGTTGCTCAGCCTGCTGCTCGACGGCGGCGGCGTCGGCCGGGGAGGCGGTTGGCGCGGCGGGGGGGGCTGGGCTCGCGGCGTCGGGCATTGCGGTCGGCACGGCCTCGGAGGTGACGGGGGGGGCGGAGATGTCGGCCTCGAGCAGGCGCTCGGGGATGAGGTTGAGGATGGTGTCCTTGAAGCTCTCCTGGTTTTCTTCGAGGCCGCGGAACGCCTGGAGGACGACGAGGATGAGCACGAGGGTGGGCAGGAGGCTGAAGACGGTGCGGTAGGTCAGGGCGGCGGCCATCTGGGGGGCGCGGTCCTCGCGGAACTGTCGGTACCAGATCCAGGAGAGGCGCGCGGTGTAGCCGGCGGCCCGGCGGCGGCGCGAGACGTTGGCGGCATGGGTCTGGTGGACGAGGCTCTTCCATTGGTGGAGGGGACTAGGCATGGGAGCATTATCACCAGGAGAGGGGGTTTTGTGCGACCGGACGGCAGGGAGGGGGGTGACCTATGCCGGGTCGTGGCCGAAGGTGCCCCAGGGGTGGCAGCGGGCGATGCGCTTACAGCCACGCCATAGGCCGGAGAGGGGGCCGTATTGGCGGATGGCGTCGATCATGTACTGGCTGCACGTGGGGGTGTGGCGGCAGTGGCCGCCGAGCAGGGGGCCCAGGGTGGCGCGGTAGGCCATCACCAGGAAAATGAGCAAGCTCGACAGGGCTCGGCGGAGGATCGCGATCATGGCGAGGCGGTTCGGCGTTGGCGGCGGCTGGACTCGGCGTGAATGGCGGGGATGGCGCGGGCGAGGATGTCCTGATACTCGGCGAGCTTGAGGGTCTTGTGCGGGCGGACGACGACGATCAGATCATAGCCCGCGGGCCAGTCGTGCTGGGCGTGGCGGAAGGCCTCGCGGAGCAGACGTTTGACGCGGTTGCGGACGATGGCGTTGCCGACGCGGGTCGAGACGGCCAGGCCGAGGCGGGGGTGAGGAAGGTTGTTCGGGCGGGCGTGGAAGATGAGCGGGCCGATGGGCTTCTTGAGCTTGTGGTCGTAGACGGCGGCGTAGGCGAGCTTGCCCGAGAGCTTGAGCGCGGCGGGGAGCGTGAGGCGCGGGCGCGGCGATGGGGGCGTGGGGTCGGACATGGGGTGTCCGACATTCTCGGGTGGGGTGGGGGATTTGGCCAGCGGGGGTTGGGGTGATTGTGGGCGGGATGGGGTATGATCCCGGTAGATTTGGCATGAGCGGAAGGCCGCTGCAAGACCTGTTCATAAATCATCTCATGCGATACGAAGCCATTCTTCTGGACTTTTACGGTACGCTTGTTGAGGAAGATGACCGGATCATCGACCGGATCGTTCGGGCTATTGCCGAGGACTCGCCGGCTCGACCGACGTCGGGTCAGGTCGCATCGGCATGGCGGTTCAGCGAGGTGTGCGCCGCGGCGCACGGCAGTGACTTTCGCACGCAGCGGGAGCTGGAGCGGGAGAGCCTGCGGACGCTGCTGAATACCTACCAGAGCCGGTTGTCCGCGGACGAGTTGTCCGAGGAACTCTACGCGTATTGGCGAGCGCCACGGGCCTATGCGGAATCGAAGGCGTTTCTGGATGGGTTGGGTATTCCGGTCTGCATTGCTTCGAACATTGACCGCGACGACATCACGGCGGCGCTGGCACATCATCGGTGGAGTTTCAAGCGTGTCGTGACCAGTCAGTGCTGCCGCAGCTACAAGCCGCGGCCGGAGGTCTTTCGGCGCGCTCTGGACATCCTCGGCGTTCGTCCAGAAGAGGCGCTGCACGTCGGCGACTCGTGGAGGTCTGATGTGCTGGGGGCGCACGCATGCGGGATCCCGGTCGCGTGGATCAACCGACGCGGCGGACCCAGGCCCGACGACCAAGTCCCCGTCGCATATGAGGTGGCCAATCTGGCCGAATTGGGGGCATTGCTCAAGAACGCGCGATAGCCGACCGTCGTCGCCGGTCAGGCTGGTCATCCTGGCGTCCCGCCTCACACCGTCAGCAGCAGCAGAGCGTCCTGCCAACCGGCGGGGGGCGTAAAGGATTGCACGCCGGTAGTCGGATAGCGGCCGATCTCGGTGCGCCGGGCGGTGGCGGGGTCGATCCAGGCGGCGGTGACCTGGCGGGCGGCGGAGAGTTTGTTCAGGTGAAGGCTGACGGGGGTGTTGGTGGCGAGGTAGGCGAGGAGCCAGTCGCCTTGGGTTGAGCGTGCGGCGGTGTTGAGCGTCAGGCTTTCGAGGGGAGATGACGCGGCGATCTGCGATCGCCCGCTAAACGGGGGGGTGCTGTTGTCGTCGGCGAAAATCGACTGGTCGGGGATGAGGTCCCACCAGTGAGGGATGGCGGTGAGGATCTGGCGGTAGAGAGATAGATGTTGGGCGCCGGGGGAGCCGATCCAGGCGCGCCACTGCGTGGGTTTGAGCCAGGCGTCGACGTGGCCGTAACTGTGGTGGCCGCCGGCGAGGTGGGACCAGTAGGCCTGCTTGCGGATCTCGAGGGCGGTCTGGAGCTTGTTGAACTCGAGGCCCTCGTAGCCGCCCTCGGCCATGACGACGGGTTTAGGCGGGGTGCGGTCGTAGTCGGCCTTGGTGATGGCGTAGAGTTTTTCGTACTGGATGCAGGGCTGGTTCATGTTGAAGTCCAGCCAGGGCTCGTCGTGGATGAAGCTTGAGGAGGTGGGGGCGGGGTCGGGGTGCAGGGTGATCAGATGTCCCCCGGAAGCGCCCCCGGAAGCGCCCCCGGAAGCGCCCCCGGAAGCGTCGCCCTCGCGCAGGCCGGCGGCGAGTTCGCGGCAGACGGGGACGAATTCCGCGGTGGCCTTGGGGTACATGGTCCAGATGATGTTCGGGGTGGCCTTGTAGCGGTGGGCGATCCAGCGGGCGTAGGCGCGGGCGTTGGCGGGGGTGATGCGTTTGGCCTGCTCCTGGTGATAGATGCCCAGGACGAGGATCATGCCGACGTCCGCGGCGGCGGCGATGACCTGGTCGGCCCCCCGGAAGTAAGCGTCGTTGGGGGTGGCGGGGTCATCGTTGAGCCAGGGCTTTTGGCCGTGGATGTTCGGAAGGAGGCCTTCGCCGACGCCGGTGAGCATGACCTGGAAGGCGCTAAAGCCCTGTCGCTTGCGGCCACGCAGGATCTCGTGGACGTCGGGCAGGGGCACGTCGCGGGTGAGCTGCCACTGGGTGTCGCCGAGCCAGAAGAAGGGATGCCCCGTGTGGTCGAGGAAATAGCGGCCGTTGGGGCTGATCTTGAGGGAGGTCATGGCAAATCAGTTTCCTTATCTATCTCTATGACTGATGCGTGAGGATGGCTTGGGCGAGGCGCCGGCCGATCTCCTGGTAGTGAGGGGTGGTCAGGACGATGCGGCCGCGGTCGGCCAGGGCGTAGCAGGTCTCGATGGCGAGGGCGGGGGAATTGAATTCGTGACCGGCGAAGTCGCAGAAGGTCGGCGTCTCCCAGCGTGAGCGGTAGTTGCCGGTGCGGGCGAAGTTCTCGGCTGCGTAGTTGCCGAGGGTCTCGCGGAAGCGGGTGAGCCAGGGGGCGACGCGGGAGCGGAGCTTTGGGGATTCCTTCTCGTCGGGGGGGTAGCCGTAGACGCCGGTGTCCTCGCAGGGGCCGGGGGCGTGGAAGTCCAGGGCGAGGGTGGGCGTGCAGCGCTGGGCCCAGCGGCGCATGTCGCGCTGGATGATTAGGGCCTCGTGGCGCATGGGGGGGTGGCCCCAGGCGCGGTTGAGGTCGTAGGGGAAGCGGTCCTTGCCGTAATCGCCCTGCAATACGCCGTCGAGGTCGGCCAGGGGGATGACCCAGGTCAGGGGGCTGCGGTCGCCGGCGTCGGCCAGGGCGCGGAGCAGGCCGTCGAGGACCCATGAGCCGGGGGTTTCGCCGGCGTGCTGGCGGGCGATGAGATAAATGCCCCCCGCCCCCGGAGGGCGCAGGCGTGGTTCATCACTTCCGGGGGGAGAGCCATAACGATTGCTCAGGCGTGTGAGCGGTCGGCCGGCGGGGGTGACGCCGATGGTGTCGGTGTGCCAATACCCGCTGGTGTCGGCGATGAGTTGCTCGATTTCCGGGGGGCCGTAGGGGGGGCAGAGGGCGATCTCGAGTGATCCGCCGGGCGGTGGGCTGGAAATGATCCACGCCAGGTCGATCTGGCCGTCGGGAAGGTCGATGCGCTGCGGGGCTTCGAGGCGCTGCCACTCACTTCCGGGGGGGCGGATGGCGGGGCGGATGTTGGCGGTCAGGTCCGGGTGCGTGTAGGCGAGGCTGAGGTAGTGCCGCAGGAGAAGGCGGACGTGGTTGCCCGGGGGCGATGCGTCGGGATCGCGCTCAAGGCGGAAATGGAACCAGAGCGCCTCGGGGCCGCCGTGGGGGTGGGAGGTGAAGGCGATGGTTGGTGGCGAACTCGCGGCGTCGATCCGCACGCCGGCCGCGTTGCCCATCGGGATGTCTTCACGCACGCGATAGGTCATCAGCTCGCTCCGCGTCGGGCGACCACTATACGTTGCGGGGCGGCGGTGTGATGCACATGCCCGACTGCTGCGGAGCATCCGAGGCCGAGGGGAGAGCATCAGGCAAAGTCTCGACTCAGTAAGCGTTGGATTTAGCGGATGACGGGGTAAACTGGAGTAGGAGGTCCGATCTGTTGGTGGAGGAGAGATGATTGCATTGATCGCGGAGGTTTCCCAGGAGCCCGTTTGCCGGGTGTCTTAACCGGCGGGGCTGTGTGTTTGTCGTCTTGTGTTGTCGCCATCCCCAAGGAGAGAGAGGAGAAAGACATGTCTGGCTGCATGATGATCGGGTCGCGCGTGACGCGCGTGCTGTGCGTTTGTCTGGGCGTGCTCTTGCTGGCTCCGACGAGTCAGGCGCAGATCGAGTCGTTTTTCGATGTCTGGACGGAGCTGGGCGTGACGGCGGGGCCGCCGTATCCGTCGTCGCCGGTGATCGGCGTCCACGGGCTGGCCCAGAGTGTCCACGTGGAGAACATCGGGCTGTCGCTGGGCGGCGGGCCGGAGGCGATGGTGCTGAACCTGGCGGCGGTTGACTCCGGCGGAGGGGGTGGCGGGGGCGCGGTGTTGACGATGGATTGCTCGATTATGGCGGGTGATCCGCTGCCGGGGACGCTGCTGCCGATGGACGTGGTGTTCGAGTTCGCCAACCCGGATGGTTCACCGGCGCAGGGGACGGTGGTGTCGGCCTACATCATCGACAGCTTCTTCGACGTCTGGACGGAGCTCAGCTTCAGCGACGGCGGGTTGATGACGCATCACCTGCACGGCGAGATTGCGCCGGGGCAGGGGGCGTTGTTCGATGAGGAGACGACGGAGGTGCCCACGGGGACGTTCGATAGCTTCTTCGACGTGTTCGCTTCGGTGCGCGTGGATGGGCCGGTGATCCATGGCGTGCCGCTGGTGACGATGACGCTGACCGGCACGTACACGCCCGAGCCGTCGGCGATGACGGTGCTGGTGCTGGCCGGGCTGGGGCTGCTGCGGCGTGGGAGAAGGTGATCGCCCGTGAGCGCGCGGATAAAGAACCGGGGGAGCGTCTGATGTTGGGGCGACTTTTTTCAGTGGTTTTTTGACAAGGGTCGTAAAAAGGATTGGTGCATCGGGCGTTTGCCGTATAATGGTCGGCGTCATATCCGCGGGCAGGAGAGGAGAAAGACCCCTGTCCATGCGGGCATAGCCGGTCTACCCGGCGGAAAGAGGAGGAGAGCTATGGTGCGCGCACGCAGGATCGGGATGGCGGTCGCGGCGATGCTGTTCGTGACGGGGACCGCCGGGGCGACGATGGTCAGCGGGGATCCGTCGGCGGACGCGGGCTGGGCGGCGCAGGGCAACTCGCTCGAGAACGGCGTCTACGTCAAGGGCAGCGCGAATTACGGGTTCGAGACCTACTCGGCGGCGCTGACGGTGACGGCGGGGTCGAACCTCGAGATCAGCGACGGATCGCTGTCGTGGCTGGCGGGGGACGTGGTGCTGGGCGTCGGCGGGGTGTTTGAGCCGATCACGGCCGGTGATGCCGGGTGGGCGGGATTCACCGGCGGGGCGGTCAATGCGCTGCTGGCCGCGTCGACGGGGCCGAAGCTTCAGGCGAAGTTCGGCACGAGCGCGGCGACGTGGAGCACGAGCGGCATCGCGCCGAACGCCGGCAACGGCAACAGCAGCTCCAGCAGCGGCGGCGGGCGCGTGCAGGTGCGCACGTCGGCCTACTTCCAGACGGGCACGCCCAATCCGGGGCAGACCGAGCCGTGGACGTGGGACGGGAACTCGGGGCAGGTGCTGGTGCTGGACAAGGACGATCACATCGCCTGGGATGGGGCGTCGGTGCAGCCTTCGAAGAAGGTGGCACGGATGATCTGGGTGTGGGACGCGGGGTCGGGCGAGGTGGCGAGCTGGGAACTGCTGCTCAACGTCTCGCTGCTCGAGCGCGTGGCCCCGGGAGACTTCGCGGGCCTGTACCCGGCACCGGGCGACATGGCGATCATGACCGTGCAGGACGGCGACAATGCTTACACCGATGCGCTGGTGACGGTGGTGCCCGAGCCGGCGGGGATGGGGATGCTGATCCTCGGCGGATTAGGCGTGCTGCGTCGGCGGCGGTGAGCGGTTCGCGGCGTCGGTTGCGATGTGTTTGATGCCGCGCGATCCGTGTCAATACTCAAAGCCCACAGCGTCTTGCCGGACGCTGTGGGCTTGTTGTTGCGCAGATGGCAGGGTGCTTATGTGGTTGGGTTCGGCACGAACTCGCCGCCGCGGCATTGTTTGAGGTAGCGCAGGGCGTGGACCTGGCCGGTCATCTCCAGGTCGCCGCGGTAGACGGGGTCGTGCCAGCCTTCGATGTCGATGGCGCCTTTGAAGCCACCCTGGCGGAGGATGGAGATGATGTCGGTCCAGTTGGAGTCGCCGAAGCCGGGGTGGCGGTGCCAGCAGTATTGGGCGCCGCCGCGCAGGCCGCGGGTGGCGATGGCGTGGCGGTCGATCGTGGCGTCCTTGCCGTGGAGGTGATGGATCTTTTTGACCCACTGGCGGAGCTGGGGGAGGGGGTCGATCAGGGCGCCCATCTGGTGGCAGGGCTCCCACTCGAGGCCGAGGGCGTCGGAGGGGACTTCGTGGAACATCATCTCCCAGGCGGCGGGGGCGTGGGCGATGTTCCACTTGGCGGAGTCCCAGGCGCCGCCCATGTCGCAGTTTTCGAAGGCGATCTTGACGCCGGCGTCCTCGGCCCGCTTGGCCAGGGGGGCGAAGACTTTCTTGAAGGTCTTCATGGCGTCGGGGACGGGCTTGCCGGAGAGGCAGCCGGCGAAGCCGCCGACGACGTTGCAGGTCGGGCCGAAGAGCTTGCAGGCGTCGATGACCTTGGCCCAGTCCTTGGCGGTCTTTTCGTCCTCGAGCGGGTTGCCGTAGATGCCCAGGGCG
>JADZET010000200.1 GCA_020850375.1 Phycisphaeraceae bacterium
CCCAAGGTCCGAATGCGTCGGCCCTCTATGAATCCCTCAAAAACCAGCGCATCTTTGTCCGATACTTTGACCAGGACCGTCTGCGCGACCGCCTGCGGATCACCCTCGGCAGCCCCGAGCAGAACACGGCCCTCTTGAACGCCCTCGACCGCCTGATTCCCAAACCCTAAGCCCCGGTACACCATGCCCCGCACCGCACGCCTCGAGCGCAAGACCAACGAGACCCAGATCACCCTCGAGCTCAACCTCGACGGCGGCCCCTACGCCAACCGCACCGGCGTGGGCTTCTTCGACCACATGCTCGACCACGTCGCCCGCCACGGCCGGTTCGGCCTCAAGGTCGAGGCCAAGGGCGATCGCCACGTCGACGACCACCACACCGTCGAGGACGTCGGCATCGTGCTGGGTCTGGCCCTCAAGCAAGCCCTCGGCGACAAGAAGGGCATCGAGCGCTACGGCTTCGCCTCGGTCCCCATGGACGAAGCGCTCGCCCAGGTCAGCATCGACCTCTCCGGCCGGCCCGCCCTGGTCTTCGAGGCGGCCTTCAGCGATCCCGCGGGCAAGATCGGCTCGTTCGATGTCCCGCTGGTCCGCGAGTTCCTCAACGCCCTGGTGAGCAATGGCCTGTTCAACTGCCACGTCCAGGCCAGCCGCGGCCAGAACGACCACCACGTCGCCGAGGCCATCTTCAAGGCCCTCGGCCGCGCCCTGCGACAGGCCGTCAACATCACCGGCACCGACGTCCCGAGCACCAAGGGCTCGCTCTAACCGTTTAGCGGGCGATCGAAGATCGCCGTGCCCCCAACCCCCAAACCCCAACCCCCAATCCCCACCCCTCCGCCTAATACCGATACATCGCCACGATCCGCACCTGGTTGTCCGGCCTGGGGCCCGTCAGCGGACTAGCCGTAGGATCCCACGTCGTCGGCCCGACCACGCCGCTGCGGTCGAAGACGACGATCATCCGCGTCCGCTCGACCGGCCCCTTGCGGTAGTCGTCCGAGGGATACCCGCGGATCTCGATGTAGGCCGTGTAAACGTCGCTCCGCGTGGTGAAGAGCTGATTGAGGTAGCGGAAGCGAGCGGCCCGTTTCTGGGCCGAGCCTTCAACCTGAGTGATCACAGGCGTGACGCCAGAGACGATGCTGACTTCTTCCGGCGTGGGTGCAGCGGCCGTTCGCAGCGGGATAGCCCCGACCAGCGAATTCCAGCGGTTCATGTTCAGGTGTTCAGCCAGCGTCCCGGCCGGCAGATATGGGCTAGCGTAAGTACCGGCCGCCGCATCGGGCTGGAGCGTCAAGAGCTCACCGAGGCTGACAATGCCGCGAACATTGGTCCCGTTGATCTTGCCGAAGTTGGCAGGTACACCGGTGGAGTAGATCGTCCAGTTGCTGCGTCGAACCGGCAGCGGATCTCCTTGCGACGCATTTCGATACATCACGATCGTCTGCGCCATCGCCTGGAGCTCGTCCAGCGGCTCGGGCAGGGGGGCGGCCATGGCGATCACGTGCATCGGGGCGGTGTTGATGTTGATCTTGCCCGGCACGAACAACTCCGGCGACCCCGTGCCGCTGGTGTAAAGGCCGTCTCCGTCGGCATTGGTGCGAAGGTCATCGTCGCCGTCGTCGTTGTCATTGTCGATGCCGTCGAACTGCGGGCTGATGGTGCTGATGGTCTCGAGCACCAGGGCCGCGTGCGACACCCCCGTCTCTAGCGGAACCGTCGCCGTCGGCGAGAAGTCCAGGAACAGACGCTTGACGATCTGCTCGACGCCGGTGCCCAACACGACAGGGTCATACGCCCCGCCGCGGGGATCGTTGGGGTCGGCCGTGAAGACCGTGTCGACGTAGTAGTCCAGCCAGTCGGGGAAGGTGTATGTGTTGCTAGTGGGGTAGATCGTGCTGCTGATCGCTCCGGTGGAGAAGCCCAGAATCGGCAGCGATGTCATCTCCGCTGGATTGACCATCGGCCGGTTGGGAATTGACAAGCGCAGGCCCTGCAAAGCAGCCAACTTGGGGTCAGGTGTGAATCCCTTGTTCGGGTCACCGAAATGGAAATTGGTTGTGGAGTAGCCGCCGTCCGGCCCCACGGCTTTTACTTGTGCCAGACCCAGATTAGACACGTAATAGGGGCCCTCGAACCCACCGAATTCACCTGGCCGAGCAAAGGCAACCTGGCGATGACCCTCCGTGGGAGAGACGCTCGTAGGGGTGCCCGCCTGTATGTGTAGGCCATTGTTCGAGAAGCGGTCGTACGGGACATTATTGACCAGCAATTCAACCCATATGTCCTTCGCCTGATCGAAGGAGATCAGAGGTGCGGTGGCAGTAAGCTCACGGGCACTGCTGCCCGCGGGAAGGCCAACCAGCAAGTTCAGTCCGGGGATATCGTCGTTTACGTTTGAGCCTGTCGACGACGCCCTCATGTAGAGGACCACGCTCTCACCGGGCCTGAGTATGGCCGGCAGATCTGCCCCGGTGAGTGTCCAGGAGTAGACATGGGTGGGTGACGAGCCCTGACCGATGACCAGTTTCAGATCCGTTCCACCCGCTAACAGCTCGGTTGTCACAATGTCTTGGTCGAATGGGTTGGCCAGTTCAATGGCAAAGGCCTGAGAGTTCGGCTGATACCTCCAGATGTGGTGGGCTGGGTTTGCCGGATCATCCGCAAATTCGTCGTGGTCTGGGTCCGTGTTCGGATCTAGCGACGACAGCAGATGCAAGTTGTACCGCCCCTGGAGGTAAACCTCGCGGATGAACGGCAGGCGTTCGAGGGCGTAGTACGTCGTGGTGCCCACCGCGATGCCCAGCGGCTGCGACCCGCCGGAGTTGGCGTTGTGGATCGCTGAGGTCATCCACGCCGCCGTCGCGTCGAGCTCGTCCGTGTCCATCTCCTGATAGGAGGCCCGTGGTGTGTTGCCGTGGCCGATGGTCAGGATCCGGAGCAGACGATCGCGCAGGTCTTCGATGTGGTCGTAAGGATCAGCCAGGTTGTTGGTTCCGGTGCCAGCGTCAAGCTGGTAACGAATGTTGGTACGCTGCGTGGGCGTAACGGCTCCGCCAGCGGCCGTGAAGTCCTGCGGCGGCAGCGGGAAGGCGCTCAGGCGCGCCTCATTCGCTCCCGGCGGGTCCCAGATCCCTGTCAGCTCGTTCGCCCCGCTCCAGGTCGTCAGCCACTTACGAATGTCGGGGTACGTCCGACCGGACAAGGCCGTTGCCGGCAACACGGCATCCGAGCCGACGCCTTCGAAGAACTCGCGGACGTGCGGGCGGTCGTAGTCCGTCGTGGGGTTATAGGGGGCGCCCAGAGCCTGGAGGAAATTGTCCTCCTCCTGCTCCCATCGCGTGTTGCCGGGCAGGTGGGCCAGTCCCAGCCCGGTCGTGCTGCCGTAGTCGTCGATGTAAGTTTCAAGGGATGTCTTGCCAAAGCGTGCCGATCGGACACCGTTGCCCAAGCGCAGAGCAATCTCATCCGCCGGGCCGAACCAGGCCGGATCGCGGCCGTACTGGCCGTAATTGATCAGGCCGGGCCACCACGGGTTGCCGGGTGCCGCTGAGTCGAAGGGCGCTCCCCAGTACCAAGCCGCCTCGCCCAGGCCCGGCCCAGATGGCCCCGACAAGCTCAGTCGTATCAGTTGGGCCGTCGTGCCGGAGAAAAGAATACCGCCGACAGCCATGGGATTAACGGACGTGCCGGGCTCGCTGGGCCAGCGTCTGGACAGCAGTGCAGACAGCGAATCGCTCCACCGGACATTGCCGGTTCGACCTGCCCGGCGAAGAAATCGGGACAGGTCCGCAGACGTCGGCCAACCGGCGATGGGGGGGGCAAGGAAATGATTCGTCCCGTCATTGGTCTGCGGCGAGGCCGAATTGACGTTGATCATCGAGCTGTTGTCGATGATCCGCACGGCCATGACGTAGTCGATGCCGTTGGCCTGCCGGATCGGCGCCCAGGTCCACCGGCTGTCCGGCACGCCGTCGCCGTCGACGTCGTAGCCGCGCGGCTGGTAGTCAGCTTTGTTGGCATACGGTGCCCCATTTACAGTTCCCGGCCGGTTGATCGTGGCCGGGTCCGTCGGATCCGTCGCTGTCGTCAGCGCCAAGACAGTCTGAGCGGGCAGCGTCCCCGCCGCATTGGCGAACAGCGGCAGGAACGAATCGGTATTGTTGGCCCCGTTGAATGGCGACATTCCGGGGTTGGGTAGGCTGGTCACCCACTCGATCGGCAGTTTCGATCCGTCTTTGGCCGTGGGCCGGGGCAGGTCGAGGAAGATGCCGTTGAGGTTGGTGATGTGCTCCCAGCCGTAGACGTTGTTGCCGACGATGGAGGGATTGAGGTCCGTTGGATACGACGACGCCAGCCACATGTCGTCAAGTTGGCCTCCGAGTGCATTCGCACCGCCGCTCCAGGTCTGCTGGTACTGCGTCGCCACGGGGAAACTGATTGCAGCGTTGGTCCAGGGATAGTCGTAGGGCTCGTCGAAAGCGGGCGTGGCGGGGTTGAGGAACTGCGGAGTGCCGCCGACCGGGTCATAGATCAGGTCGTCGCGCAGCACGTTCTTGATCTGCTCGATCGTCGCCGCGGCCACCTGGTCGCTCGTGCCCTTGTTCGCGGCCTGGTCGGTGGACATGCGGTCCAGGCGTGCCCGCTGCATGTAGGCCGTGCCCGCCAGGACCATCAGCACCAGCATCGCCACCACCAGGATCATCACCGACCCGCGCCGATCGGACCTCCGCCCAAGTTTCAGCCCCCGGCTCTGCCGGGGGGTACACGCGCTATTTCGCCGGTGATCAATCATGCGGCACCACCTTTCACGCGAATCCAAGCTCCCCCATCCCCATCTCCCCAGTTCCTCACCCCGTGCCCCCACTTCACGGCCGCGGACGGTTCACGGGCAGGATCACCTCGAACCACTGCCCGGGGATCCCGTCGGCCCCGTCGACCAGCCGGCCCGAGGAATCATGCATCCGCCACCGCACCCGCAGCAGGTAGGGCCACGTGCTCCACTTGGGGTTCGAGTCGTCGTGCCGGAACACAAACGCCGCGTCGGCGTGCGGCATGTTGGGAGCGGGGTCGTAGGCCTCGAAATTGTTCAGGCCGGGCACAAAGGTCAGATTGCCCGCGGGCAAGGTCGGCGGCTCAAGCGAGTCATAGGTGCCATTCGTCGCCGGCTGATTGGCGAAGGCTGTCCACCAGGCAAGGTTTCCATGCCGATAGCGGAAACGCAGCCCATGCTTGTCCTGGCCCTGGATGTCCGCGGGCAGTGGCAGGCCAGGAATGGCGTGTGTCGATGGACCCGCCTCATCGTCGGCGGGGAAGAAATCGAGCGCGAACTCGACGATGAAGTCGCTGACGCCCTGCATGAAGTAGGGGTGCGTCTGGGCGAACTGGTATGCCCCGAACCGACGGTCCGGGTCGCCGTCGACGTACGTCGGCCGCGGCACGACGCGCAGGTGCTTGACGCCAAAGGTCAGCGGATAGACCCGGTTACGGTATTGCCCGATGTTTGCGAGCAGTGTGGCTCCACCCGTGGGATAGCCCGCGACATAATACGGACTGCCTGTGTTGGTTTTTCGGGGATCGTCCATCTCCCAGATCGTCGTCGCGTCATTCGAGAGGCTAGGGAGAAGCACGCTCCCCCCCACGAGCATGCCGCCGCCGCCGACCCGTGCCCCCCACGTGGTCGGGTCATCGAACGTCATATACGCCACGTCGGTCAGCCCCATGTAGAGCTTCGGCGGCACCTGATTGGGCAGGCTCGAGCTGTAGCCCACGACGTCCGCGTTGTAGCTCGCGGCGCTGTAGTTGCCGCTGCCATTGGCGTGGATGGTCTGGTTCATCCTGCTATCGGTGCCCTCGGCCTGACCGGGCAGCGCCATCCCCCCATCCCGCATGAACAGCGCCTGGCGGCCGAGGCCCCACTGCGAGGCCAACTCGTTGTCGACCACCAACGGCTTGCGCGTCTCGGGGTCCTGAAGGCTCGTGTCCGGCCGCTGCCCGAGCAGGCCGGGCTTCTGCGCGTCGTTGTAGGGCGGCGGGTTAGTATTGTTCGCCGGGGCGACGGTCAGGTCCTCGTTGGTGTTCGGATTGTCATACGGATCGCCCAGCGAGGTCGAGCGCAGGATGTGGCCGTACCAGACGCGGATGAACTTGCAGTCCTGCTCGACGTGCTCGGGCGTGAGGTTGTTGTTGGCCGAGGGGGCGATCGGCTGCTCATCCCCGCGGGCGCGGATGAAGATCAGTTGATCGCTGCGGACGCGAGGCAGGGCCCGGCGGTCGCCGGGGGTGGCCGCGGGGAAGTGGTCCAGCGGGTTCTCGTCGTGGTCGTCCGACCCGTCGCGGATCCAGACGCCCTGGCCGCCCGGGGCGGTGACCGGGGCGTTGATCTCCTTCTGGAGGATGATCAGCATGCCCCCCCGCCCGTTCTTTTTCTCCATCCCCGGCGTCGCCCCGGGGACCGTGCCGTCGGGCCCGAGCATCATCGCTGCGTCGGTCCGCAACTGCTCGACCATCACCCGCGAGTTCTGGATCACCTGGCTCAGCCCGATGCCGTAGCCCACCGTCTTCTCCGTGCCCGAGAAGATCTGCTGGATCGCCACGAGCATGAACACCGTCAGCCCGATGGCCACGAGCAGCTCCAGCAGCGTGAACCCCCCCCGCCCCCGGAAGCGCCCCCGCCCCCGGAAGTCTTTCCCGGGGTTGGATCGCGACGGGGCCGGCCTCGGGGAGTCGAGGCGACGGCTGCGAGCGAGAATGTTTCGACGTGTCGTCGTCATGGCGGGCCTCATCGGATCACCACCCCCTGCACGGGGACGACCTTGACCAGAGCGCTGCGGCCGGGCGAGAGCACGTAGTTGCTGTAACTCGCCCCGGCCGACTTGGGCCGCGCCGGCGGCACGGCGTACCAGATCCAGATGGTGTGATCCGACTGGAGCAGCCCCGTGGTATTGTCGAACCAGTTTTGCGGGCAGCGGATCGCGCCGTTGAGCGTGACCTCTTCCTCGTGGGCTGTTACCACCGTGTGGACCTTGCCCCATTGGTCGATGATCAGGTCCGTCGGCCGGATCTTGAGGTTCTCGTAGGTGCTGTAGCCCTCCGCCACCGGCCGGGGCTGGTTGGCGCCGCTGAACTGGTTGCCGGCGTTGTCGATCTGGACGAGGTTGTAGGGAATATTGTTGCGGTGGAAGGACAGCTTCGTGCCATCGGTGCCCTGACGGATCACGGTCCGGATCGCGCAGATCTTCGGAACCCACGGCGCCTCGGGAGCGTAGTTGTTGCCGATACTGATGAAGGGACGGGGATTGATCAGGTCATGACTGTCTCGGAATGGTGATGGGGGATCCTCGCCACGATTCGCGTACGGCATGCCGCCGGGATTGATGTTGTTGATCAGGTTGAAGTCCGTCGAATCAAAGGTGTAGATGTACTTGGCGCTGCCGCCGGGGCTGAGCTCCGCGTACTGCCCTTCCTGCGGGCGAAGGATCAGCACGTAGATCACGAAGTCGTCCGGCTGAGGGGGCGTGGAATTCCTGACCCGCAGAACCATCGGCACCCAGAAGTAGCTCCGCTCGGAGACCTCGGCCAGATTGCTCGGATAGCTGCGATCAGCCACGGACCATTTCTCAAGGAGGTGGCGGTTCCCATTCGCACGGCTGACGATCGGCAGGGCCCAGAGGCCGGGTTGGTCGGGCACGTCCCCAGTGTTGACGGGGGAAGGGTAGGGGTAGTTCGTGCCCCCGCCGGTGACATTGACCAGCTCGCTGAGCAGGATCGGCCGCGCCCTCAGCGTCGCCTCGGCGTGACGGGCGACCTGGTCGGCGGTGACGTCCTCGACGGCCTGCTTCTGGAGCGTGATCGCCGCCGGCAGCAGCGACGCCACGGCCGCGAAGCCGACGACGAAGATGCCCATCGCCAGCATCACCTCGAGCACGGTGAAGCCGGCGCGCGCCGCCCCGGCCGTCCGCTTCGCGGGTGTCGCCGTCATCCCGGGCTGTCGCATCGTCCGCCGTCGCATCACGCTACTCCATCAGCAACGAGCCCGAGTACCGGCTGAAGAACACGGGCTTGCCGTTGGTCAGCACCCACTCGCAGCACGCGTCGTAATCGGGCTGGCCGACGTCCTGGTCGCGGTACGCCGGCCAGCCCTCGGTGAAGTTGCCGTAGAACTTGTTCTTGTCGTAGAGGATCACGCCCACGACCGTGTCGACGGCCTCGATCGGCACCACGGCCTTGTTGGCGGTTTTGGCCTGGTCCGTCCATGTCTTGGCCGAGTCGTAGAGCGGGCTGTTGCGGTCGTAGGCGTCGGGAAGCTCCGAGCTGTTGTCGCGATTGCTCGCCGGGTCGATCTCGCTGCGCTCAACGTCATCCTGGCCCGGGACGGAGACTTTCTTGACGCTGTAGTCGCCGTTGTAGAAGACGCCCCAGTCCAGCGAGCCCGAGATTGAGCTGGCCCGGGCCTGGACCAGCCGGCCCTGCCGGTCGAAGCGGATCGCGAAAGGCGGGGGCAGCAGGATCACGTCCCCCGCGCCCGACCCGCCCCGGGTGATGCCGACGACGCCCAACCCCGAGGGGATGCGGATCGACTCGACGTCCGTCCGGTCCTTGAAGGCCACGCGGTAGCGGATCTTGGGAGGATTGCCCGCGCTCGCCACATCCTCCGGGGTGCGGGAGAGCGGATTCCCCGAGGTATCGACGGCCGTCTCGTCGACTTCCAGGAACCGGATCTCGCCCGAGGGCGTGAACAGGATGGCGGTGTCACCGGTCCGCGTCACCGGTCGCAGCGGCAGGCCCGGCGGCTTGGTGATATCGCCGGGGCTCAGCGCCGAGGAGGCGCCCGGGACCGTTGCATTCAGGTCGACCATCGCCGGCGTCGGGCTCGGCGTGCGGGCCTGCGAGACGGTGATCACGGCCGACACGGTGTTGACCCCGGCCTCGATCCGGCCGGACTGGATCATGCCCACGATCGTCGGCACGCCCAGGCCCATCAGCAGGATCATCAGCCCCACGACCACCAGCATCTCGATCAGCGTGAAGCCTCCGCCCCGGCCGTCCGGTCGGCGCGGCCGACGTGACCTGATCGGCTCGGAGGATGTCGGACGCTGCTTGGTCACTGGGACTCGCCCTCGGTGTCGTAGCTGTAAAGGTTGTCCTCGGCCGTGTCGGCCACGCCGTTGTCGTTCGCATCGACCTGAACCGTCGGTGTGTAGTTCTTGTAGACGCTGCCCCAGTACCCGTCGGGCCCGGCCGAGGCGAAGAAGGGACGCCACTTGGCCGTGGCCGTGACGGCCTCCTGCGCGTCCCTGAAGGGCCCGCCGGCCTGACGCAGGAACTGGTCCATCTCGATGATGTCGTTCCCCGCCGGTCCGTGGAGCACGTACGCGGCGTAGGCCAGCGGCCGGCCCCAGGCGTCGACGACCTCCAGGAAGCCGTCGCTGTCCGTGTCCTTGAGCTCCTCGGTGCTGAGCGTCTGGATCATCTGCCGCGTCTGCGGGACCTGGAGCATCGCCCAGACCCAGCGTTCGATCGAGGCGTGGCGGGCAAGGTTGGCCCGGTCGTTGCCGTCAAGGGTGGGGGTGTTGTGCAGTGCCTGCGTGTCCTCCCAGGGCTGGCTGGAGCCGGACTCGGCCGACCGGGGGTTGCCGGTGAGCGTGCCGTCGAGCCCGTACTCCTTGTCGAGCTTGACCTTGGCAGGGGGGTTGCCCGGGTCGTCGGCGAAGAGGCTCCAGTAGGTGCCGAAAGCCTTGACCACGTCGGCCTCGGGGCCGTCCCACAGGAACGGCCTCTTGATGACCGCCGAATGGTTGACCTTCTGCTTGGTCAGCAGCTCGTACTGGGTATTGATGGCCTGGAGCTTCGACAGCAGCAGCTTGGTCGACCTCAGCCGGTTCGAGGCGGCCATCTTCATGCCGGCGCCCACCCCCAGTGACAGCAGCACGGCGATGATGGCCACGACGACGAGGATCTCGACGAGCGTGAAGCCGCGGTGGGCCGGGGCGGGGACGGTTTTCCGGTCGATTCTCATGGTCTGCGCCTCGTGGTTCGGCTCTTCCGGGGTTACTTGCCGCCGGAGACGGACTGGATCAGCGTGACCAGCGGCATGAACAGGGCGATGACGATGAACCCCACGATCCCGCCGAGCACCAGCGTCATCATGGGCTCGATCAGCGAGGTCAGGCTGTCGACGAGGGTGTCGACCTCTTCGTCGTGGTTGTCGGCGACCTTCAGGAGCATCTTGTCCAGGTCGCCGGTCTCCTCGCCGACGTCGATCATGTTGGTCACGATCGCGTCGCAGACCCGGGCCTTGCGCAGCGGCTCGGCGAAGCTCTCGCCCTGGCGGACCGAGTCGTGCACGCCGGTCAGGGCCGTCTGGAAGACGTAGTTGCCCGTGGTGTCGCGGGTGATGGTCAGGGCGTCGAGGATGGGCACGCCGGCGCGGATCAGCGTGCCGAGCGTGCGGGTGAAACGGGCCACGGTGGACTTGGCCACCAGTTGGCCCACCACCGGCAGGTAGAGCACGAGGGTGTCGAGCGCCGCCTTGCCGAAGCGGCTTCGGCGGATGAGCTTGTAGAGGATGAACGCAATGATCGGCCCGAACAGCACGTAGACCACGCCGGGCACGGACTGGGTGCTCTGCTCGTCAATGAGCTTGCCGCCGAGCCAGTTGCTAGTCTGAATGAGCATCTCGGTCAGCGGGGGCAGGGCCGAGTCGAAGTCCGCGAAGATCTTGGTGAACTGCGGCACGATGAACAGCATCAGGGCGGTGACGATGATCACGGCCACGGAGATGACCACCGCCGGGTAGGTCATCGCGCCCTTGATCCGCTTCTTCAGACGCTGAGCCTTTTCGAGGAAGTCGCTCAGTCGCTGGAGGATCATCTCCAGCACGCCGGCGACCTCGCCGGCGGCGATCATCTTGGTGTAGAGCCGATCGAACGCCTTGGGGTGCTTGGCCATGGCGTCCGAGAGGGTCATGCCCGCCGAGACGTCCTCGGTGATGTCCATGAGGATGTTCTTGAGCGGCCCGGGCTTGAGCTGCAGCTCGAGGATCTGCAGCGAACGCAGGATCGGCAGGCCGGCGTCCTGGAGCGTGGAGAACTGGCGGGTGAAGGTCGTCAGGTCCTTCTTGCTCACGCCGCCGATGGCGAAGGACTTCTTCTTGGTCGAGCCGCCGCCCTTGCCCCCGCCGCCGCCCCCGGAAGCGCCGCCGCGGGCCTTCTTGACCTTCTGCTCGCGCACGGCGGTGGGGAAGAGCCCCTGGCCGCGGATGCGGGAGATCGCGTCCTCGTTGCTCGCGGCGCTGATCACGCCCTTCTGGGGCTTGCCCGCCTCGTTCAGAGCCTCGTACTGAAAGGTTGGCATGGGAACCTCCTGCCGCAAATCCCTTCCAGGGTCCGGGGCGCGCCCCACGCTGGGACGGCGCCCTCCGAGCTCCCCGGCTTGCTTATGACTCGCTGAGCGTCTCCTTGACCACCTCGTCGATGGTCGTCAGCCCGTCGTAGATGGCCATCAGGCCGCCCTGACGCAGCGTACGCATCCCGCGCTTGCGGGCCTCGTTCCGCAGCAACTGCGTCGAGGCGTGCTGCATGATCATCTCCCGCATGTCGTCGTCGAGGACCATGATCTCGTACAACCCCAGGCGTCCGCGGTAACCGCTGTTGTTGCAGTTGTCGCAGCCCGAGCCGTGATAGAACTCGCGTCCCTGCACGTCGTCGGGCAGCAGGGCCAGCTCCATCAGCTGCTCCTCGGTCGGCGTGTAGGCCTTCTTGCACTTGGGGCAGATCCGCCGCACCAGACGCTGGGCCAGGATGCCCTCGAGCGTGGCGGTGACCAGGAAGGGCTCGAGCCCGAGGTCCAGCAGTCGCGCGATCGACGACGGCGCGTCGTTGGTGTGCAGGGTGGTGAACACCAGGTGGCCCGTCAGCGAGGCCTGCACGGCGATCTGGGCCGTCTCAATGTCGCGGGTCTCGCCGACGAGGATGATGTCCGGGTCCTGACGCAGAAAGCTGCGCAGGGCCGCGGCGAAGGTCAGCCCCACCTCCGATCGCACCTGCACCTGGCAGAGCCCGTCGATGTCGTACTCCACCGGGTCCTCGACGGTCAGGATCTTGGTGTCGATCGTGTTCAGCTCGCGCAGGGCCGAGTAGAGCGTGGTGGTCTTGCCGCTGCCGGTCGGGCCGGTGACGATCACGATCCCGTTGGGCTTGGCGATCAGCTGGCGGAACATGTCCGCGTCGTCCGGCCGCAGCCCCAGCTTGTCCAGGTCCAGGGCCACGTTCCCGCGGTCGAGCACACGCATGACCACCGACTCGCCGTACATCGTCGGCAGCACGGCCACGCGCAGGTCCACCGGACGCTTGTCGATCGTCAGCTCGATGCGGCCGTCCTGCGGCATGCGGCGCTCGCCGATGTTCAGATTGGCCATGACCTTGACGCGGCTGACGATCGGCATCGCCAGGTGCTTCGGCGGCGGGACCATCTCGTAGAGGACGCCGTCGATGCGGTAGCGCATCTTGAACTCGTCCTCGAAGGGTTCAAAGTGGATGTCGCTGGCCCGGTCCTTGATCGCCTGCATCAGCACCAGGTTCAGCAGCCGCTTGACCTTGTTGTCGTCGGCCGCCTGCATGAGCTGGTCGAGGTCGATCGACTCGCCGCGGCCCTTGAACTCCTCGAGCTGCTCGTCCGAGGACAGCTCGCCGATGAGGTTCTTGAGCGACTCGGCCTCGTCCTGCTTGGTGCCGTAGAACTTGGCGATCAACTGGTCGATGACGCCCGGGTCGGCCACGACGGGCTTGATCTCATAGTTGGTCAAGAGCCGCAGGTCGTCCAGGGCCCGGATGTTGCCCGGGTCGCGCATGGCCACGGTCAGCGTCCGCTTGTTCTTGTTAAAGGCCAGCGGCAGCACCTGGTACTGCTGGACGCTCTCGGGCTGGAGGATGCCGCGGACGTCCTCGGGGATGTCGTGGTCGGCGGTGAGCTCGACGATGTCCATGCCGCTCTGAGCGGCCAGGGCGGCGGCAACGTCCGCCTCCTTGATGAAGCCCAGCTCGACCATGAGCTGGCCGATGAGCTTGCGCTGACCCTTGCGAGCCTGCTGCTGCTGGAGCTCCAGGGCCTCGTGGACCTGCTCCCGGGTGACCTTGCCCATCTTGGTCAGCACGCGGCCGATGCGCCGACCCTTGAACTCACTGGCCGACCCTTCGCCGCTCCCGCCCCCGGAGGTGGAAGTCGACGCACGCGACGAGCCGGAGCTCGAGCTGGCTGAACCGCTCGACGGCTTGAAAGCCTCGTCCGCGCGGAGGGACTTTTCCGGGTTGTCGTTGTTCGAGGATCGTCGGAAGAATGCCATGGTTGACTCTTTTCATCTGGCCGGCAGGTCAGGGATGCGGGGCAGGGCTTGCGGGGTCAACACTTACGGGTCAACGCTTCGGGGTAAACACTTCCGGGGGGGCAGGGGCACGAGGGCAGGTTCATCGGACAGTCGTCATATCTTCATCTTCCACTGCGTCACACAAGGCATGCTCTTGCGATCCGGTCGAACTTCCAGGGCATCTTGACCCCTGCGGGGTGCCTGCTTTCACAGCTGACATGGCTAAACCCCGCTCTTCACATCGGAATCGTACCAAGTTCCATGCGAATGGGAAGCGTTTTATAGCTGGAAGATAGCAATGGACACATGGTTTTTGGCGATTCTTTCGGGGTCGCCTGAGCGGTATTGGAATCAGTGACGGATGGGCCGGGGCTGCTCGGAAGGAAAATCAGGCGTCATTCGCGATCACGCGCCAGGAGAGCCTTCCTGTTTTTCATCCTTTTCATCCAGTTCGACACGTCCGATGGTCACGCCGGCCCGGTGCAGGCGGTCCCGCATGGCCTCGGTGTCACGGCAGTGGTCGATCATGTCTTCCGGCGAAATGGCCCCCTGTTCAAACAGGAACCAGAGGTGGTCATCCAAAAGCTGCATGCCGAACTTTTTACCCGTCTGGATGGCCGAGTCAATGCGGAAGGTCTTGGCCTCGCGGACGAGATTGGCGACGGCGGGGGTGACCATCAGGAACTCATAAGCAGCCACCATCCCTTTACGATCGATGCGCTTTAAGAGCTGCTGGCTGAGCACCGCCATGAGGGTGGTTGAGAGCTGGACGCGGACCTGGTTCTGCTGGGCCACGGGGAAGGCGTCGATGATGCGGTTGATGGTGCCGGCGGCGCCGGTGGTGTGCAGCGTGCCGAAGACCAAGTGGCCCGTTTCGGAAGCGGTGATGGCCGCTTCCATGGTTTCAAGGTCTCGAAGCTCACCGACGAGCATCACGTCGGGGTCCTGGCGCAGGGCGCGTCGGAGGGCCTCGGCGAAGCTCGGCACGTCGTTGCCCACCTCGCGCTGGTTGACGATGCTCTTTTTGTGCGGGTGGTAATATTCGATGGGGTCTTCGACGGTGATGATGTGGCAGTCGGTGGTCTCGTTGATGAAATTGATCATGGCCGCCAGCGAAGTCGTCTTGCCCGAGCCGGTGGGGCCCGTGACCAGGAAAAGGCCGCGGGGGCGGTTGACCAGCTCTGAGACGATCTTGGGCAGGCCGATTTCGTCCATGCCCAGCAGCCGGTTGGGAATCTGACGCAGGACGATGCCCACGTGACCCTTCTGCTTGAAGATCGAAACACGGAAGCGCGCCTGGTCGCCGTAGGCGAAGCCGAAGTCGCTGCCGCCCTCTTCCTGGATCTCGGTCTGGGACTTTTCGGGGGCGATGGACTTCATCAGGGCCATGGTGTCCTCGGGCTCGAGGATCTTGGTCCGCAGCTCGATCAGCCGGCCGCGGGCGCGGATGGTGGGGGGCTTGCCCACGGTGATGTGCAAGTCGCTGGCGCCCTGTTTGATGACCGTGTCGAGCAGGCGGTCGATCTGGATAGAGGACATGGGGGGGTCTCGTGTGGAGTTAAGAATTCGCGGTTAAGTGCCCGGGCATCCGAGTCTGCATCCCCGTCGTCTCCCGTGCGCCATAAGCACCGGTGCAACTTCCGGGGGCGGTGGGGTTATTCGGTTTCCTCTTCCATGGCCATGACGCCCTCTTCCTGGGCGGTCGAGGCGATCTCCTCCAAGGTGGTCTGGCCGTCGAGGATCTTCAGCCGGCCGTCACCGAGCAGGTTGCGCATGCCCGAGTTCAACGCCGCCTGTCGGATCTGGTTCAAGGGGGCGCGGGTAAAGGCCAGCTCCCGGATCTCGTTGTTCATGATCATCAGTTCGTAGATGCCGCGTCGGCCCTTGTAGCCGGTGTGGTTGCATTCGGAGCAACCGACGGCCTTGTAGATGGTCTTGCCCTCGAGGTCCTCGGGCTTGATGCCCAGCAGGCGCATGAGCCGCCGGTTGGGCTCGGTGTCGGGCTGCTTGCACTTGGGGCAGAGGATGCGGACCAGACGCTGGGCCAGGACGGCCTGGATGGAGCTGGCCACCAGGAAGGGCTTGGTGCCCATGTCGATCAGGCGCGTGATGGCCGAGGGGGCGTCGTTGGTGTGCAGGGTGGAGAAGACCAGGTGGCCGGTCAGGGCGGCCTGGATGGCGACCTCGGCCACTTCCTTATCGCGGATTTCGCCGACGAGGATGATGTTCGGCGCCTGGCGGAGCATGGCGCGGAGGATGTGGGCGAAGGTCAGGCCGATGGTCGTGTTGACCTGGCACTGGTTGATGCCCTTGAAGGAGAATTCGACGGGGTCCTCGGCCGTGATGATCTTCTTGTCCGGCCGGTTGAGCACGTCCAGGGCGGTGTAGAGCGTGGTGGTCTTGCCCGAGCCGGTCGGGCCGGTGACCAGGAAGATGCCGTTGGGCCGGCGGATGATGGTCTCGAAGGTCTGCCGGGTGTCGTCGCGCATGCCCAGGTTGGACAGACCGATGCGGGCCGACTCGGGGCGCAGGATACGCAGGACGATGCTCTCGCCGTGGTAGGTCGGGCAGGCCGAGACGCGGAAGTCGATGGTCTGGTCGCCGACCTTCTTCTTGATGCGGCCGTCCTGGGGGATCCGCTTCTCCTCGACCTTCATGCCGGACATGATCTTGAAGCGTGCGGTCAGGGCGGGCTGGATGCGCTTGGGCAGACGGTCGCGCTCCTGGCAGACGCCGTCGACGCGGTAGCGCAGACGGACGCGGTCAGCGAAGGGCTCGATGTGGATGTCGCTGGCCCTCCCGAGCACAGCCTCGTTGATGATCTGGTTGGCGAGCTTGATGATCGGGGCCTGGTCGCCGGCGGCGCCGGGGGCGTCCATGTCGATCGAGACGTCCATGGTCGCGCCGACGCTCATCTCCTCGGCCGACACGTCCATGCTCATCTCGCGGACGGCCTTGTCGATGCTGGCCCGCGACTCCGAGAGCAGGCCGTCGAGGTAGGCCTTGATCTGGCCCTTGGACGAGACGGCCATGGTGATCTCCATGTTCACGCGGAACCGGAGGTTGTCCATGGTCTCGAGGTCGTTCGGGTCGTGGACGACGACCTTGAGCTTGTTTCCGTCCTTCTTGAGCGGCAGGACGAGGAACTTCTTGATGAAGTCCATCGGCAGCAGCTCCATGGCCGCCTTGTCCACCACGTTGGGCTGAGTCAGGTCGATGTAGTCGAGCTCGAACTGCTCGGCCAGGGCCTGAGCGACGTCGTCCTCGGTGCAGTACTTGAGCTCGACGAGGGCCTCGCCGATGCGTTGGCGCGACCCCTTGGCCACGCGCAGGGCCTCGTGGACCTGCTGGTCGTTGAGCTTGCCGGATATACGCAGTAGTTCGCCGATCTTGCGACGCTTGCGGGCCATGGACACCTCGGTTTGGACGGTTGGCCAGGCGTGGCGGGGGGCGACGGTCGTGGTTAGACCGAGCCCCAGCCGGGGGGGAGCCTCGGGGCTTTGATGCTGAATTATGAAGCTGTTGCGGTCGAAAGACAACCGGCCCGGCCGACCGAAACAAAAAAAATACACCCCGGCCGGGTTTCGGCCGCTTGGCCACGAAGAATTTCGGGGAAAAACCGGGCGAGGCGGGGCACCGGACCCGCGGTGTCTATACCATGGCCTGCCGAGTCATGGCGGGCCGGATCGTCCGCCACAGCCAGGAGGTACATGCATATGGGCTTTTGGATTGGTCTGTTGCTGGTGGGTCTGGGCGTGGGAGTGGCCGGTGGGATGCTGGGCATCGGGGGAGGGGTGATCATCATCCCCACGCTGGTCCTGCTGTTCGGCTTCAATCATCTGCAGGCGGCCGGGACGAGCCTGGCGATGTTCTCGCTGCCGATCGGGCTGTTCGCCTTCCTGACCTACTACCGGGCGGGCCACGTCAACCTGCCCATGGCGGGTGTTCTGGCCCTGGGTTTCGCCGCCGGCGCGTGGCTGGGGGCGTTGATGGTCGGCTGGGGCTGGATCCCCGAGGCGGTCCTGCGGCGGCTGTTCGCCTGCTTCATGGTCTACGTGGCGATGAACATGCTCTTCCGCAGCGACGCACGGGTCTGGGCGGCGTTGGCCACGGTGGTCATCGTGGCCTCCGCGACGGCGGTTTACATGTTCTGTCGTCTGATGGGCCGGCAGTGGGAGCGGCAGAGCGCGGTGTCCGTCTTCCGTGAACGAGCGGCCCGCCCGATGGCGTACGATTTCGAGATCTGAGCCACGACGCTCATGCCGGGGCTGCCCGCCGAAGCGGACCCACGACGGGTCGGCGACGGCCACGCAACAGAACCAGAAGCACAAAGTCATGGCCCTGGACCTGATGCAATTCGCCCAGCCCTTCATGCCGCCGATTCGCACGGTTCGCCGCTACAAGATTGCCGACCTGCCCGCGGACCTGGTTGCCGGGCTGACCGTGTCCGTGGTGGACCTGCCGCAATCGATGGCCTTTGCGCTGATCGCCGGTGTCCCGCCGGTGTACGGCATCTACTGCGCGATATTCCTGGCCTTCCTGGGCGCGCTGTTCACGTCCAGCAGGTTCCTTTCCAACGGGCCGACCAACACACAATCGCTATTGATCGCGGCGGTCGTCTCGCGGGTCTACGGCGTGCACGACATGCACTACGTGTACCTGGTGGTGGCCCTGGCGCTGCTCAAGGGCCTGATCCAGCTCGTGTTCGCCGCGGCGCGCATGGGTGGGCTGGTGCGTTATGTCAGCAACAGCGTCATGATCGGATTCACCGCCGGCGCCGGCGTGCTGATCTTCCTGGAGCAGATGCCAGGTTTCCTGGGCATCCCCGTGGTGCGTGCGACGAACGAGTGGCCCGGCGTCATTGGCATGGTGACGCGCCTCGGCCCGCATCTGAGCGAGATCAACCCCAGGGCGGTGGGCATCGGCGTGCTGGCGCTGGTGCTGGTCATCGGGGCCAGACGCTTATCCCACAAGCTCCCGGGCGCCCTGCTGGCCGTGGTGATCGCCTCGGCGATGGTCTGGGCGATGGGATGGACCGAGAACGATCTGCGGATCGTCGGTGAGCTGCCGCGCGGCCTGCCGAGTTTCCAATTCCCGCACATCGGTTTCGGCGGTGGCGAGCAGAGGATTTCCTGGAACGAGGTCGAGGCGATGCTCGGCGGCGCTCTGGCCTTGGCGCTGCTGGGCATGCTCGAATCAGTGGCCATCGCCAAATCAATCGCGGTCCGCACCGGACAACGGATCAGCGCCAATCAGGAGTTTTTTGGCCAGGGGTTCGCCAACGTTGCCGGCAGTTTTTTCATGTGCATGCCCGGGTCCGGCAGCTTCTCACGCACCGCGCTGCAATATGCCGTCGGCGCCCGCACGCGGATGGCCAGCGTCGCCTGTGCCGTGTTCAACGCCGCCATCTTCCTCGCCCTGGCCGGTCCGGCGCGCTACATCCCCCTGGCCAGTCTCGCCGCCATCCTCTTCATAGTCGCCTTCATGCTCGTGGATTGGCACAGCATCGCCCGCATCGCGCGCACCAGCCGGTCTGACACCGCCGTCTGTCTTATCACCTTCGCTTCGGCGCTGACCATGCCGCTGACCTACGCGATCTACGTGGGCATCTTCCTGAACATCGCGCTCTACCTGAATCGTGCCAGCCAGTTGCACATCGCGGAGATGGTCGTCACCCACGGCGGGCCGTTCATCGAGCGGCCCATCCAGACCGCTAGCGGCAGCCGGAACGTCATGTTCCTTCAGGTCGAGGGGGACCTGTTCTTCGGCGTGGCCGACGAGCTGGGCGATCGCCTCCGCGATGCCGCTACGCCGGGCGTGAGAGTGATTATCCTTCGCCTCAAACGCACCCACTCGATCGACATCACCGTCCTGCACACCATCGAACAGTTCCACCGCGACATGCGGGCGCGCGGCGTCGAGCTGGTGTTGTGCGGACTCAGGCCCGAGCTGCTCCGCAAGATCCGGGCCTACGGGCTCGACGAGCAGATCGGTCCGGACAACATCTTCGAGGCCGGCTCGGGCATCTTCGCCAGCGCCCGACGCGCCATCGCCCGTGCCAGCGTCCTGGTGGGCGAGGCGATTGATGCCGACGACATCGGCCTGGATGACGACGAGTCGTTTGCGTACGAGATCTGAGCCCGGCGCCCCGTGCCCCGCCGCCTAGCGGTCGAACTGGGCGTCGAAGGCGATGGCCGAGGGCTTGAAGTCCAGCCGCTTGACGAACGCGCAGGACTCCGTGGCCCCGTGCTCGCGGGCCATGCGCGAGTCCTCCCACTCGACCGACAGCGGGCCCTGGTAGCCGACGTCGTTCAGGGCCACGATGATCTCCTCGAAGTTCGTGTCCCCGCGGCCGACGGAGCGGAAGTCCCAGTACCGGCGGGGGTCAGCGAACGTGGTGTGCCCGCCGAAGACGCCGGCCTCCCCGTTGCCGTGGCCCCACCAGGCGTCCTTCATGTGCACGTGGTAGATCCGGCCCGCAAAAGCCCGGATGAACTTGACGTAGTCCACGCCCTGGTAGCCCAGGTGCGAGGGATCGTAGTTGAAGCCGAACCGCTTGTGCTTCTTGACCGCCTCGAGCGCCCGCTGGGCCGAGGCGATGTCGAAGGCGATCTCGGTCGGGTGCACCTCCAGGGCGAAGTTGACGTCCACCTTGTCGAACTCGTTGAGGATGGGCTTCCATCGCTTGGCGAAGTCCTTGAAGCCATGGTCCCAGTACGCCTGGTCGGTGGGGGGGAAGGCGTAGATCGAGTGCCAGACGGACGAGCCCGTAAAGCCGTTGACCACCGCCGGGAAGGGCAGCCGGCCGGACTTCTTCTTGCCCGGGGCCGCGTCGAAGAGCTTTCTCGCCGCCTTGGCGGTGTCGATCATGCCCAGGGCGGCGCGCTTGCGGACGCCCTCGGGGTCGCCGTCGCCCCAGATCTCGGGGCTGAGGATGGCCTGGTGACGCTCGTCGATCCGGTCGCAGACAGCCTGGCCTACGAGGTGGTTTGAGATCGCGTAGCAGGTCAGCCCGTGGTCCGCCATGATCTCCCACCGGCTCTTGACGTAGCTCTTGTCCGCCAGGGCCTTGGCCACCTCGAAATGGTCGCCCCAGCAGGCCAGCTCGACGCCGTCGTAGCCGAAGCTCTTGGCCTTCTGGCAGATGGTCTCGAAAGTCAGATCCGCCCACTGACCGGTGAACAAGGTGACGGGACGAGCCATGGAAGAACCTCCAGGAGAAAGTTGGCCCAACAGAACATCAGGAACCGTCGATCCGCAGGACGACAGTTTGGCGAGGTTGACGCGGAATCGCAACTAATGACCAGCCGGCACCGATGCCGCCAGTTCGAGCATCCTCGACCGCAGCTCCTGGGCGATCTGTTCGTTGCTCATCTCGGGTCCGGGCGTGAAGGGGCGGCCGAAGAGGACCGTGGTGCGGCTGGGCAGGAGAAAATGACTGAGCATCGAGTGCGTGCGGGGCGTGCCGTCGATCCAGGCCGGCACGATCGGCGCGCCCGACCGGCGGGCGATCAGCCCCACGCCCGGCTCGAACTCGCCGAGCACGCGGTGGTCCCGTTGCAGCCGCCCTTCGGGGAAGATGCCCACCGGCTCACCGTCCTCCAGGGCGGTGACGATCCGGCGGATGGCCGTGCGGTCCGAGTCGTTCAGGGCCAGCGTGATCGGCCGGAACGCTTTCCAGAGTGGGCCGAGGCAGCCGAACAGGTACGCCTCGAGCATCACCCAGCGGACCGGACGCGGCGAGGCTGCCTGGAGCACAAAGCCGTCGAGGCCGGTGGTGTGATTGGCCGCGAGGATGAATGGCCCTTGCTTGGGCAGATGGTGCCGGCCGACCCAGCGCAGGCGATGCCAGACCAGGCAGTAGAGTCGGCCGAGCCGCCAGTAGACATTGGCGCTGACACTGGGCATCGGGCCGCGCCCGAGCTCCCGGCACAGGCCCACGCCCCCCACGACCGCCAGCAGCCCCGCCAAGGGGTACATCGCCAGGATCGTCCAGCGGTCGGCGTCGGAAGGAAGCTGCCAGATGACCAGGTTGACCGCCACGGCCGAGGTGGTGGTCAGCACCTCGCGCACGCCGAAGACGCGCCCCCGCACGTGGTCCGGCGCCAGCGACTGCATCAGCGTGGCCACCACGATCATCGCCACGTTCCCGAAGAATCCCGTCACGAACGACAGCGCCAGCCCCAGCTCGAATGACGGATTGACCGCCATGGCCAGGAAGCAGACGCCGGTGACGGCCAGTCCCGCCATCGCGGTCCAGGACGACTCTCGCCGTGTGTTGATCCACGCCACCACCAGCGAGGAGCTGAGCATGCCGAAGCCCGTCGCCGCCCCGAGGTAGGCGATGTGGCTCTCGATGCCGCTGTCGGGGATGCCGTAGCGTTGCTTGCACAATGCCGCCAGAGAGGCCATGAAGACCTGCGCCGCCGCCCAGAAGAGGATCGTCAGGCTCACCAGCTCGACCAGCGACCGGCGGTGATGAATATACTTCGCTCCCTCGACCATCCGTCGCCACTGGCTGACCCGTCTCGTCGCGACCTGCGGGTGCGCCCGCACGCTCATGAAGGCGAAGAATGTGCCCGAGATCATGTACAGGCCGACGCCGAATCCCAACCCCGCCTTGAGTGACCAGTACCCGATCATCCAGCCGCCGACGAGCAGCCCGATCAGCGACGAGATCACCGCGATGCCCAGGATCACCGCATTGGCCGCCTGCAGGTGCCGGCCCGGCACGACCTGCGGCACCATGGCGTTGCGCGTGGGCGTGAAAACCGCCGCGAAGCAGCCGACGGCCAGGACCAGCCCATAGACCTTCCAGTGGTGCTCCGGCCCCAGGGCCATGACCGTCCCGGCCGGCACCAGCAGCAGCCCCCACAGCAGCAGGAGCCCCCGCGACTCGTCGCACGCGAGCATGATCCACTTGCGAGGCAGCGTGTCGGCCAGCCAGCCGCCCAGCGGAGAGATGAAAAGATAGGGCAGAAAGAAGAAGAACGAGATCCCCGCCTGCACGCTTGACGCCTGCACCCCCGGAAGGCTCATGCCCAGGAGCGACCAGCCCGCGAGCTGGATCAACCGGTCGCCGAAGCCCGAGGCGGCGACGCTCGTCCACATCAGCGTGAAGCTGACGTTGCGCCACAGCGCCCCGGTGTCCCGCGGTCCGGCGGGCGTCACGGCGTCAGGCGTCGGTGTGTGGGTCGGTGAGCAGACGTTGGACATGCCCGTGATTCATCCCTGTGGAAAGCGCCTCGGGCTTACTTCCCATCCACCCACATCTCAGAACGGATACAGCAGCATGAACGCCGCCGCCACGATGATCAACAGCGCCGCGACCAGCCCCAGCAGCAGCGTGATCCGCTGCCCCGATGTCAGTCCGGACGGTTTGTGCGGGCTGACCTTTTCCGCCCGGTGAATGGCCGGCTCGCGTTCGTCCTCCTGCTCGTGCGGGTCGAACTCACCGGGCCGCATCGGCGCGTGCGGCCGGCTCGGCTCCGGCGCGACGATGGGCGAGCCCATCGGGAGGGTGTCACCCGGGCGCGTCTTGCGTCCGGTCCGCGGTGATGTGGGCGCCGACGCCTCGGGCTTGCCCGGCGAGGCAGGCCGGTCCGCGCGATCGGGGGCGTCGAGGTTCTTCGGGTCGCTCAGGCCCAGCGGGTCGGGAATAGAGATCAGCGAACCGCAGTACTTGCACCGGCAGACGCTGCCGGCAAAGCCGGCGTCGACCTTGAGCGTCTTGCCGCACGAGGGGCAGGGCAGTTCGATCCGTTCCATGCGGCGAGACTCTCCAAGCGGGCGGAATCACCCGGGAGGGGTGACGCCATCGGCCCTGATCCTATCGGATGCCGGGGCTCCACAGATAATAGAACCCCGCCTGCATCCCCGGGGTGTCCGTGAAGTTGAATTGAGCGACGTTGATCTGTGTGCCCTCCGCTCCGGCCCCGGGCCGTTCCGTCGCGGCGGGGGCGGCCTGCGGCACAACGGCCGGTGCGGCCGCGTACGGCGAGCCGACGTACTGCATCGGCCGGTGGTACATCACCAGGTTCGCCCGGTCGATGCCCGCTAGGCGAATGGCCTCGTCGTAGGCGTCGTTCAGGTCGCCGGTGCGATCGATCAGCCCGCGATCGGCCGCGTCGGCACCGGTGAGGATGCGCCCGTCCGTCAGCGGGGCAAGCTCCTCGGGCGTGAGGTTGGGCCTGGCCGCTCGGACCACGGCCACGAAGTTGGCGTGGAACTCGTCGACGATCTGCTGGAAGATCTTGCGCTGCTCGTCGCTGAGCGTCGAGAGGGGCGAGCCGGCGTCCTTGTTCGGGCCGGAGGTCACCGCGTCGGCGACGACACCTAACCAGTTCAGGGCGGGCTTGACGCTCACGAGCTGGATCAGCACGCCGATCGAGCCCGTGACGCAGGTGGGATAAGCCATGGTCTCGTCGGCCGCACAGGCCACGTAGAACCCCCCGGAGGCGGCCGTGTCGGTCAATAGGGCGACCACGGGCTTGCGCGTCTCAGCCTTGAACCGCAGAATCATGCGGTACATCGCGTCTGAGCCGGCCACCGACCCGCCGGGGCTGTTGATCCGCAGCAGCACCGCCCTGACCCGATCATCCTTGCGGGCGGCCTCGAGCTGCTCATGCAGCAGGGCCACGGGGTTCTCGCCCCGGCCCAGGAGCTGGGGCTTGTGGGCGTTGTAGATCAGACCGGTGATGTCGATGATCGCCACGTCGTAGCGCGTGGGCCGGTCGGCTCTCTGGACGATCTTGTGCCGCAGCTCCTGCTCCTGGGGATTGCCGCCGAGGGTGACCGTCACCGGCATGCAGCCGGCCAGCGTCAGGACGATCAACGCGGTCAGAATGCGGAGGGTCCGGCTCATGGGCGTCCGTCTCGCGTGGTGACGAGGATCGCCGCCCATTGTAGCGGTCCAGCGGGCAGGGGCGCGTGGATGAAGGAGTGAGTGCTCAGCGATCGAGCCCGCGCCGGCGGATCAAGGCCGCGGCTATCCCGCCGAGCAGGAGCATCACGCTCGCCGGCTCGGGGACCACGTTCAGGCCCGAACCGCTGGCCGCGGCCTCGAGCAGGGACGTGGGCAGCATGGTCATCACGGCGTCCTGGCTCATACCCGCCGACCCGACCAGCAGGGCGACGAACGGGTTGATGTCCTGGACATCGACCAGCAGATCGCCGGTCAGGTCGCCGGTCAGGGGCAGCAGGATGTTGGGGTAGGTCAGCACGAACTGATCGGGGTTGGTCAGGCCCAGGACGAAGGGGTTGATGTCCTGGACATTGACCAGGCCGTCGCCGTTGAGGTCGCCCAGGACGGGCTGGGCCGCCCAGGCCAAGCCGTAGGATTCCTGCTTGGTGTCGTTGGTGAAGTCGAAGTTCTGCCCCGCCCAGCGGACGCGGATCATGTAGTTTCCGGTCTGGGGGAGGGCGAAGCTCAGGTGCTCGACGTTGTTGTACAGGCTGACCGACTCGGCCACGAGCACCGAGGGCAGGCCGTTGACGACGGACCAGACCTGCAGGTCGAGGTTGTCGAAGCAGACCTCGTTGTAGACGTTCATCGTGTTGGTGTTGAACGATCGCTGGACGAACCAGTCGAGGGTGACGGTCAGCGTGCTGTTGGCCGCCAGGGGTTGCGAGAGATAGTAGTCCGTGCCGCCCGAGGCCTCGGAGACCGAGCCGTAGTCCCACCCGACGGCGTAGGCCGTGCCGCCGGTGAGGTTGGGCAGGTCGTGGGTGCCGAGGGTGTACTGCGTGAAGGCCTTGTCCAGGTCGAGCACGCCGGCGCCGCGGACGTAGTCCAGGGACTGCGCGGTGCGGATGACGCCGCCGACGTTCTGCTGGCCGTTGGTCCAGCCCTGGTCCTTGTAGGCCGAGTTGAGCAGGACGGACTTGATCACCCGCCCATCGACGGACGAGCCGCCGGCGTAGCGGTCGTAGCCGACGTCGACCAGCAGGCCCGCGCCGCCGGCGACGATCGGGGAGGAGAAGGAGGTGCCGGTCTGGAACCCGATGTAAAGGTTGGTGGCCCCGCCGGTGGTGTCGGTCCCACCCGAATTCGATCCGGTCGTCCCGCCGTACTTGGCCAGGTAGAAGTGGCTGCCGGGGGCGAGGATATCCACCTGGGCCCGTACGGCGTTGATTACCTCGCCGGCGACGGGGTCGTAGTAGTCGCCCGGGCCGCGTGCGGAGAAGCTGCCGATCTGGACGTAGGGGGGAGTGGTGGACTCGTTGCCCATGGCGCCGACGGTGATGACGTTGTAACCCGTGCCCGGCGCCAGGACGGTGTTGGTGCTCGGGCCGTCGTTGCCGGCCGCGGTCACGATCGTCTTGCCCGACTCCCACGCCAAGGTGTCCATGGCGCAGGTGACCCAGTTGTAGCCGGTCTTGGACGACTCGGAGTACCCCCAGGAGGAGTTGACCACGTCGGCCTTCTGGCCGGAGACACCCGTCCGCAGGCTGGTGATGTAGGGGTAGAGGAAGGACTGGCGGGTGAAGGTGAAGCTGGTGCCCGATGGGGCGCTGGGCCAGTCCGAGGCGATGGCCCCGGACCAGAGCGTGGCGCCGTGGGCGATGCCCTTCTGCTTGGCCAGGCTGCCCCGGCCGGCCAGGACGTGCGAGACCTCCGTGGCGTGATAGTCATACTCGCCGACGTGCGGTCCCGAGTATGTCGGATCGTAGAGCAGCGTTGAAAGGTGCGTCAGCGTCTCGTGTTGGTTCCAGGCCAGGCCGGCCTCAATGTTGGCCACGATCGCCCGCGTGCCGGTATAGCCCGCGTCGTAAAAGGTGTCAGCCCCGACCAGTGCGTTGATGTCGTAGGCGTACGTGGTCGACCAGAATGCCTGGACCGGTCGAGTCGCGGCAAGCAGCACCATCGCCAGCATCAGCCACGCCGCCGCGGCCAGACGCTGCCGGATGAATGAGTCGATGCGCGAGGTCGCGGCGCAGGTCTGTGCCAAGCGAGTTCTCCTGGGCCGGAATGGGCGGTGTCGGCAGGCCCTTGGTGCGCCTGGCCTTCCGACGCTCCAAGCATACCCCCAATGCTCCGGGGAGACTAGAAAAAAATGAAATGCCAGCTATTGCCACGCCGACGCTGCGGGCTGTAGGGCCAGGTCATGGCGGAAGGTCCGGGAACGGCCGGACCAGGGTCGCCCCATGCATTCTGGGTAATCTGCGCAAGCTGACCGCGCCAGCCCGATCGCGGCGATAGGGGGGCTAACGGTCGTCTTTGCCACCCAGCCCCGGGGGCTCTACGATAAAAGGTCCCGCCCGATCCGCGGATACCAGCGTGCCAAGCCCAGAAAGGCCCGAATGATGCAGGGTTCCGTCCCCCCGGCCTCCCCGGAAAGCAGCTCCGCCGTCCACGCCGCCCCCTCGCACGGCGCCGTCTCGGTCATGCCCGACGTCCAGGCCAGCCACGACCTTAGGCGCGTGGCCATCGACAAGGTCGGCGTCCGCAACATCCGCTACCCCATCACCCTGCACTGCCCGGCCACCGGCGGCGTCGTCCACACCGTCGCCACCGTCAACATGTACGTGGGCCTGCCCCATCACCAGAAGGGCACCCACATGAGCCGCTTCCTCGAGGTCCTCAACGAGCACCACGTCTCGCTGCGATCGAACCACATGATGAAGGTCTGCCACGACATCAAGGACCGCCTCGAAGCCGAGGAGGCCCACCTCGAGCTCACCTTCGCCTACTTCGTTCGCAAGAAGGCCCCGGTCACCGGCTCCGAGGGCATGCTCGATCTCCAGGTGACCTTCGAGTGCTCCGCCAACGACCACGACGACTTCGTCATGGCCGTCAAGGTCCCCGCCGCGAGCCTCTGCCCCTGCTCCAAGGAGATCTCCGCCTACGGGGCCCACAACCAGCGATGCGAGATCGAGGCCAAGGTCCGCTTCGAGCCCGGCAAGTTCATGTGGATCGAGGAGCTCTTCGAGACCATCGAGAAGTCCGCCAGCGTGCCGGTCTTCTCCGTGCTCAAGCGGCCGGACGAGAAGTGGGTGACCGAGACGGCGTATGACAACCCCAAGTTCGTCGAGGACATCGTCCGCGACCTGGCCGTCGCCCTGGACAAGGAGCCGCGGATCGCCTGGTACCAGGTGATCTCGGAGAACTTCGAGTCCATCCACAACCACAACGCCTACGCCTTGGTCGAGAAGGACAAGCACCGCGACCACGAGCCGAGAGCCTGAGCGAGCGGTCTGACGAGTAGGGCGCGCACCCTGCGTGCCATGGCCTGCTGGTGAGTCACAATCACGGATGACACGCAGGATGCATGCCCTACATGTGGGCGTGGCGTGACATCAGGAAATGCCCACGACGGCGATGCCGGCCCTGTCGGCCTGGGCCAAGAGATTCTGCTTGTCCAGCAGGATGACCTTGCCGGTCTCGACGGCCAGGCAGCCGGCGCCGGCCTGGCGGAGCTTCTCGATCGTCTGCAGGCCGACGGTCGGCAGGTCCAACCGAAGGTCCTGGGTGGGCTTGGCCATCTTGACCAGCGTCCACCCGCCGGACTTGCAGAGCATGCCCGCCCGCTGGATCAGGGCGTCGGTGCCCTCGATGGCCTCGACGGCCAGGACCTCGTTGTCCTTGACGGCGATGCACTGGCCGACGTCCAGCTCGCCGAGACGGTGGACGATGGGCTTGGCGAAGGCGATGTCCGTCAACTGGCCGGCCGAGGGCTGACGGCGGGTCATGGGGCCGGCGTCGGCCATGGACTGCGGGATGAAGCGTGCGGCGTCGATGACCTGGATTCCTACGGATTCGTACTCGGCGGCCAGGGCGCGGAGCATCGCGTCGGTCCGCCGGTCGTGACGGGTACGATACCA
>JADZET010000201.1 GCA_020850375.1 Phycisphaeraceae bacterium
ATCGAGTGGCAGGCCCAGGTGGCCGCGGCGCACAACGTGGGGTTCCTCAACCTCTACAGCGGGATCGCCAACGGCTCACGATCGTTCTGGTGGAACAACGGCTACCTCTACTCCGACTACCTGCACTTCTCGCCCGCGGGGGCGGACTTCGTCGGCGGGTTCATCAACGACGTGTTCGTCAGCGACGGCAACTCGCTCAACCCCTGGCAGCTCGGGGACCTCAGCGGCGACGGGCTGGTCACCCCCGCCGACGTCGACGCCCTGGCCCTGGCGCTGTCGGACCCGGCGGCCTATGAGCTGATGTACCCGACGGTCTGGGCCCTGCGCAGCGGGGACATCAACAGCGACGGCCTGATGAACAACACCGACTTGTCGCTGCTCGAGCAGCAGTTGGGCGTGATGACGATCATCCCCGAGCCGGGCGCGTGGGTGCTGCTCTCCGCCGGGGTGGTGCTGCTGGGGCTGCGTCGCCGGCGGGTGCTGCCTGTGGTGCTGGCCGCGACGCTCTCGGCCAACCTCGCCGGGGCGGCGGTGCTCGGAGGGAACGTCATCCAGGGGGGCGACTTCGAGGACCTGTCCAGGCTCAAGCTCGGGCAGGACCTCGGTGGCAATCAGCAGGCGGTCTTCACCGCCGCGACGGACGTCGGCCGTTTCCTGGCCGACTGGTCGATCTCTTCCTACAACGACCCGTTCGTGGCGTGGGTCAGCGAGTCCGTCCCTTACGTTTCGCGGATGAACCGGTCGCTCGTCAACGGCAACGGCGTGTTGGAGAACGACCGGTACGGCTCGCGCTGGGGACAGTGGACCCCGGCCCCGGCGCGGGCGACGACGGGCACGGCCTCGCTGTCGTTCGACTACCTCTGGCAGATCTGGGCCGGCGACGACGTCCGGGACTGGTTCAACGTCGACGCCGAGGTGCCCGAGTCCCTGAGCCTGCGGGTCTACGGGGCCGACGCCCTGCCGGCCGACGGGCTCTGGGTCGGCGACGCGGCGAGCGGATACATGGACCCGACCTCCGCCACCAGCGGGCTCGGCGGTGAATTGCTCTACGAGGTCGGCTGGAGCAAGGCCGACGGCGACCCCGCCTCGACCGACTGGCGGCACCTCGACGCCACGTTCGACCTGACACGCACCTACGCCTACTACGCACTCGTGGGCGAGTCGTGGGTCTACGGTTCGCAGCAGAACGGCTGGGTGGCGCGGTACACCGTCGTGCCCATCACCGCCAACGCGGTGGACAATCTCGTGCTCCGCCTGCCGGTGGTCCCCGACCCGATCCCGGGCGACGTCAATCGTGACGCCATGGTCAACGTGCAGGACATCAATCCGTTCGTGGCCCTGCTGGCCGGCGGCGAGGCGGGCACGACGGGTTTGCCCGACGAGGAGTTGCTGATCGTCGCTGACCTCAACCACGACGGGCACATCAACGTGCAGGACATCAACCCGTTCGTGTCGCTGCTGACGGGGGCGGGGCAGGGAGAGATGGCCCAGACCCTGAGCTTGGTCGTGCCCGAGCCCGGGTTGGGCGTTGTGATGGCAGGATGGCTTGCCGTCATGCTCCTGCGACGGGGTGGGTTGTCCGCGGGCTGATGCCTGCGACCGTGACGGTGGGAGAGATCAACTGCCCGTCAGGATGTCGATGACCTCGCGGTCCTCGCTGCCGTCGCGTTTGAACAGGCCGAAGCCGCCCTTGTAGTCCCAGCTCGAGTAGCTGATGTCGAGCTCGCGGAAGACCGAGACGATGTCCCGGAACCAGCGGACCCGGTCGGGCTGGGCGACGGTGTGCAGGCAGCCGAACTCGCCGCAGTAGAGCGGCAGGCCCGTCTCCTGGCGGACCCGCAGGGGTTTGGTCAGTCTTGACGCCAGCACGTCGCGGTTCCATTCCTTCAGGCCGTCGAGGCAGTGGTGCGACCAGGGCTCGTGGGCGACGGCCTGGTAGTCGGCGTCCTCGATCAGTCGGCCGGGGTAGCGCACCGGGCCGGCGTACTTGCCGATGTCCGTCCAGCTCGCGCGGTAGTGCGTCAGCGGGAACGGGTTGTAGTAGTGCGGGCCGAGGATGATCGCCGGGTCGTCCTTCGGCACGGCCAGGACGTCGAAGTTCTTCGAGGCCTGGTTCTCGTTCGAGCCCAGGACGACCGCGCGGTCCTTCTCCCGCTCTCGGATCGCGGCCAGGGCGAGGTGGGCCACGCGGTTCCAGTCGGCAGGGTCATCGGCCACCGGCTCGTTGAGCAGCTCGTAGGCCACCATGTCCAGCGGGCGATCGTGCAGGAAGTCGGAGAGGTCACGCCAGATATCGGCGAAGCGAGCGGCCTCAGTTGGTTTGGAGAACAAGGCGTTGCCGCCATGCTCGAAATTGTGGCTGCGCAGCAGGTGCAGATCGACAACCACACGTAGGTCCGCCGCAGCCGCCCAGTCCAGGGCGCTGGCGAGCAGCTCGAAGGCCTCGGGCTCGCGCTTCCCCTGCTCGTCGTACATCTGCTCCTCGTCGATGGGCAGGCGAAGATGATCGAATCCCCAGCCGGCGATACGCCGCACGTCGGCCTGTGTGAACCATTCACGGCGCTGCTGGCCGCGTTTGCCGCTCTGGCTCAGCCAATGGGAGGCGTTGGTGCCACGGTGGATCTGGAAAGGATGGGGCATGGCGGAGTATCGCAGGGTGGGGGTAAGAAAAGACCCAGGCGTGGCCCTCGCGGGGCGCCTGGGTGGATGGTTCAGGTTGGGGCGTATGTTATCGCGAAACGCCGTCAGCGGGCGGGCTTGGCGGCCGCAGTGCCGCTCGGCGTGCCGCCCTTGAGCACCGCGGCGATGTCGTCCAGGAGCTTCTGGTTCGGCGCCTTTCGCTGCATGACCAGCAGGGTGAAGTTGTCAGCCAGGACCTCCTGCGGGTGGTTGTTGTGCGTGGTGTTGGCGGTGGCCTGGTTCGGGTAGCCGGTCACCTGCCTGGGGTCGAGGAAGACCGGCTCGTCGCCCGCGCCGAGCTTGAGGATCGTCGGGTCCCGTTCGTCGAGCACAGCCAGTCGCAGGTCGATGGCCTTGGACAGGTCAGGGACACGCCGTGGATCGTAGACCTTGTCCTTCGACACCAGCAGGGGAATGACCCGCACGGTCCGGCGCTGGAAGGCGACCTCGACGGAGGCGTCGTTGCGCGGGAAGTCGGGGTCGGTGAACTGGCGGTCGCTCCAGCGGCGGGGCAGGGAGGGCTCGCCGGTCTGCTTGAAGCCGATCAGGCCATAGAGCTTGCCCTGCAGGGACGGGTCGTTGCGGGTCATCAGGGTGAACAGCTCCGCCGCCAGCGTGTTCATCATGGCGGGGGCCGGCGTCCGCTGGAGGAAGGCCTGCGTCAGCACCAGGGCGTTGCGGCGGGTGTAGGGCTTGTCGAACTCCTCCTTGCCGGAGGTCTTGATCAGCAGGATCTTGGCCGGGAGCTTGACGCCGAGCTCTTCCAGACGTGGGCCGAGCCGCTCAAGGGCGGAGCGGACTTTGTTGACCTCCGGCCCCGTCCACTCCCGCGCCTGCCTGCCGAGGAAGCGGAGGAAGGCGTCGCGCGAGGCGTCGTTGACTTCCTCCATCCTGCCCTTGCGGTCTAGGTCGCTCAGGGTGCGGGTAAAGTCGTCGTCGGCCGAGAGGAATTCGCTGGCTTGCTCGGCGGTCTGGAACTCGCAGGTGCTGGTCTTGGTCAGGGGGAAGGCCTGCTGACCGGAGGCCTGCAGGCAGGGCGCGGACACCAGCACGGCCAGGAACAACATGACAACGGACGGCAGGCGAAGCGTGGTCATGGCAAGGTCCTCGGATGGGATGATCAGGCGATTATAGTGCTCGCCGCGGCGCACGGCCGGGTAAAAGAAAAAGTCCAGGCGATCCCGCCCGGACTTGAGGTGCGTGTTGGGGGATATGCCGGTTCTTTAGTAGCGGTAGTGCTCGGGCTTGTAGGGGCCTTCGACGGGCACGCCGATGTAGTCCGCCTGCTGCTTGCTGAGCGTGGTGAGCCGAACGCCGAGCTTCTCGAGGTGCAGACGGGCGACCTTCTCGTCGAGCGTCTTGGGCAGGATGTAGACCTGGTTTTTGTACTGGCCCTTGCGGGTCGCCAGCTCGATCTGGGCGAGGACCTGGTTGGTGAAGCTGCTGCTCATGACGAAGCTCGGGTGGCCCGTGGCGCAGCCGAGGTTCAGCAGCCGGCCCTCGGCCAGGACCAGGATCGAGTGCCCGTCGGGGAAGGTCCACTTGTCGTACTGAGGCTTGATGTTGGTCTTCTTGACGCCGGGGAACTTGGTCAGGCCGGCCATGTCGATCTCGTTGTCGAAGTGGCCGATGTTGCCGATGATCGCGCCGTCCTTCATCTTGGCCATGTGCTCGATGCTGATGACGTGGTAGTTGCCGGTGGTGGTGACGAAGATGTCGGCCTCGAAGATCACGTCCTCGACGGTCTTGACCTCATACCCCTCCATCACGGCCTGCAGGGCGCAGATGGGGTCGATCTCGGTGACGATCACCCGGCAGCCCTGGCCGCGGAGCGACTGGGCCGAGCCCTTGCCCACCTCGCCGAAGCCGCAGACCACCGCGACCTTGCCGCCAATCATCACGTCGCTGGCGCGGTTCAGGCCGTCGATTAGCGAATGCCGGCAGCCGTAGATGTTGTCGAACTTGCTCTTGGTCACCGAATCGTTGACGTTGATGGCGGGGAACAGGAGCTGGCCGTCGCGCTGCATCTGGTAGAGGCGGTGCACGCCGGTGGTCGTCTCCTCGCTGACGCCCTGCATGTCCTTGGCGACCTTGGTCCAGCGCTGCGGGTCTTTCTTGTAGAGGTCCGCCATGCACTTGAGCAGCTCGGCCCAGTCCTCGGCGTCGTCGGCCTTGGGGGCGGGGACCTTGCCGGCCTTCTCGAACTCGACGCCTTTGTGGATCAGGAGCGTGGCGTCGCCGCCGTCGTCGACGATCTGCTGCGGGCCCAGGCCGGCGCCGAAGTCCAGGGCGCGGTCGGTGCACCACCAGTATTCCGCGAGATTCTCACCCTTCCAGGCGAACACGGGGACGCCCTGCGGGTTCTTCGGCGTGCCCCTTTTGCCCACGACAACGGCCGCGGCGGCGTGATCTTGTGTGGAGAAGATGTTGCACGAGCACCAGCGGACAGCGGCGCCCAGGTCGGCCAGCGTCTCGATCAGCACGGCCGTCTGGATGGTCATGTGCAGCGAGCCCATGATCCGCAGGCCCTTGAGTGGTTTCTGCCCGGCGTATTCCTCGCGGACGGCCATCAGGCCGGGCATCTCCTTCTCGGCCAGGTCCATCTCCTTGCGGCCCCACTCGGCCAGGGCGAGGTCGGCGACCTTGTACTCGAGCGCGGCGGTCTTGTCGGCGGGCTTGGTGGCGACGGTCATGAGCGTGATCTCCAAGGTTCAGTGCTGGATTCAGGGTTAGTTCGGTTTGTCGGCGGTGGCCAGGAACAACGCGGGCCCCTTGGCCTGCGGCTCGGGCGGCAGCGCACGGCAGGTGACGTGCGTCAGGCCTGCGGCGCCGAGGAGTTTTTCGAGTTCGGGTGGATCAAAGCCAAGGCTCGACTGGCCCATCTGCCGGCGGAAGTCCTCGCGGTCGTGGCGGAGCAGATCGACGACGACGGCCCGTCCGCCCGGACGCAGGATGCGAACCATCTCGTCCACCGCCTTGCGGGGGTCCGGGAGGTAGGTCAGCACCAGCAGCATCAGCACGGCGTCGACGCTGCGGTCCTCGAGCGGGAGTTTCTCCAGGTCGCCCTGGCGGAGCTCAACGTTGATCAACCCTTCGGTGCGGGCGGCCGCGGCCTGGAGCATGGCCGGGGAGTTGTCCACGCCGATGACGCGCCTCGCGTGCGGGGAGACTTCGACCACGAAGCTGCCCGTCCCGCAGCCGAGGTCGGCCACGATCAGATCGCGCGGCGACACAGCCATCGCGGCGGCCAGGACGAAGGAGCGGCCGTAGAGTTCCTCGCGGAGCTTGTCCCACTGATCGGCCGCGTCGGCGAAGAAGGCCTGGGCGTCCGTGCGCCGCTGGCTGAGCAAGCGGGCCAGACGCAGCTGGTCCTGCTTGAACGCGGCCGAGCCGGCGAGTTCCTCGCGGGCGGTGATCCAGAGCTGACGCGGGGCAGTCGCGAGTTCGTCGAGGATCGTGCGGTAGAGGTTCGTCGTGCCGTGTCGGCGGGCGACGACCCAGTTGCGGTCGCTCAGGAGCTTGAGGTGCCGGCTGACGGTCGACTGGGGCATCTGCAGGACATCGCACAGCTCCGCCACCCCCAGTTCGTGCTGCTCGAGCAGGCGGAGCAGGCGCAGGCGCGTGGCGTCGGCCAGGCAGGTCAGCATGTCCACGAGGGCGTCGGGATGGGAGGCGGATTGAATCATCAGTCTATCCGGATGGAATGATATATCGTCCAGGCCGGGTGTCAAAGCCTACGGATCCATCCAGGTGGTTAAGATTGAGCGGAAACACGGAAAATCCGCCCCTCGATGGCTTCTGGACGATGGATCCAGAGGGATTTGGAGCTTTTACGATGCGATGGCGCCAAGACTTGCGGGCGATGGGTTTGGCGTGTGTACTCCTGACGGGCTGCTACGAAGAGATCAGCCGGTCGGAGCCCTTCCCTGACCTTCAAAAGCTGGCGGACAGGCCTCGCAAGGACCTGGATAGCCCCGAGGGGCAGTTCCGGCTGGGGGATGATGGTTATGCCATCGTGCTCAAACGCTATGACGGCCCGCGTCGCCAGCGGGAGGCCGAGTCGCTGGTGCGCAAACTGGCGACGGAGCTCAACGTGCCGGACGTCTGGGTGCGGGAGGAGTCGGGGCAGGCGGTGGTGTATCGCGGGCGCTACCCCGACGCCCAGGGATCGACGGCTCAGAACGACCTGCGGCAGACGCAGATGCTGATGCTCGGGGACAAACGGCCGTTCCAGGATGCGGCCCTGGCGCCGCTGAGCCTGGGCTCGGTGGTGGCCTACAACCCGATGGACCTTAAACGCGTGCGGATGCCGGGGTATTACACGCTCCAAGTGGCCTTCTTCGACGAGAACGCCGGCCCGGATTACCGCCAACTGGCGGAGAACTATGCGCGGGATCTCATCCAGAAGGGAGAAAGAGCGTTCTTCTACCACGGGCCGAAGATGTCGCTGGTGACGGTGGGGCTGTTCGACGAGGGCGACCTCTTGCAGGTCCAGCAGGAGGGACCGGGGGGCATCCCGATCATCGCCCAGGCCTACGGGCCAGGGGTCAAGGAGCTGCAGCAAAAGTTTCCCCACAACCTGGGCAACGGGATGACGGTCGTCGAGAAGGGGCCTGATGGGGTGACGCGAACGCAGACCAGCTTCCTGGTGCCGGTGCCGACGGGCGAGCTGGCGAAGTAAGCGTTGGGTCCTATAACTTGATGGAATTGCAGGCGGTCAATGGGTTTACCGCTGATGCCCCCGTTCGGTGCGCATGGGTGGGAAGGATGGGGCAAGCGTGGGGATGGATTAGCCATAAGTGGCTGATAATTAAAAATTTAATCGGTTACGTCTGTGACGACTCATGGGCAACAATGTGTCCATGAACGATGTTTATTTGGTTGTCGGTTTCGGTGGACCCGGGTTATACTTCCCTACCTTGCGCGAGGGGTTATCGGATGCCTGAGGCTTCAGGCGGCCGGTGACGGGCCGTGCGGCTGACGCGGCAAGGAGCACTGAGGGAGACGAGTTATTCGTTACAACCACGAACAATCCCGGAGGGTTCAGTCTGGTCCCGCGATCGAGGATTACAACCGTCCGCACCCCGGCGCGCTGCCGTTGGTGCTGATGGTGGTGATGGTGCTGGCGACGGCCGGCGTGCTCCGTGCCAGCCAGGCCTGGCGCGGCCAGGCCGGCGGGCCGGTGGAGCTGATGCGGGTCGACGACGCCCAGGGGCTCGACGTGCAGATCGTCGAGCGGATCCCGATCAGCGACGAGTCGGCTCAAGAGATCATCGCCCAGGAGGCCACGGATGAAGCGGCTTCCGTGCCCGTGGCGGCTGAGCCTGTGCAGCGGGTGAGCCAGGCGCCGGTCAAGCGTGCCCCCGCGACGCCGATGTACGACGGCCGGCCGATCCGCCCCGCCTACAAGCTCCGCATGCTCGTGACGGCCTACAGCCCGGACGAGCGGTCCTGCGGCAAGTGGGCCGACGGGATCACGGCCTCGGGCATGAGCGTCTGGACGAACGGGATGAAGCTCGTAGCGGCCGACACGCGGGTGCTGCCGATGGGCACGATCCTCACGGTGCCCGGGTACAACAACGGCAAGCCCGTGCCGGTGCTTGACCGCGGCGGCAAGATCAAGGGCAAGCGTCTGGACGTGCTCTATCCGACGCACGAGATCGCCCGGACGTGGGGCAAGCAGTGGCTGGAAGTGGTCGTCTGGGAGTACGCCGACGGCAAGCCCGCGGGCTCTTGGCGGTCGAAGAAGTAATCCCACGTTGGCGACGGGCTGAACTGCCTGAGAAACCGATGCACGCAAAAGACCCGGCCCCGCGGCCGGGTTTTCTATGAGCTGTGGACGAGGGGCAGGGCGTTCGATGCCTGCGGCGGGGCGAGGCGTTCGATGACCTCAATGAGGATGGCCTCGACGTCGTCGCCCAGGACGTGCAGCCGGCCGGCGATGGCCAGCGAGGCGATGCCGTGCAGGGCGATCCAGAACCGTCCGGCGTGCCGGCGAACGGTGCGGTCGATCTGGTCGGGGGGGATGTCGTCGTGGTTGAGCCGGTCGCGGACCTTGTCCAGGAGGCCCTGGAAGCCGCCGCGGAGCATCTGGCTCTCGGCGTCGTCCGGGGCGACCGGGACGTCGAACATCAGGCGATAGAGGTTGGGGTGCGACAGGGCGAAGCGGATGTAGCTGCGTGCCCCGCCGAGCCAGCCCTGGGGCGTGTCGAGCGTAGAGGCCTCGGCACAGCCCTGGTGGAGCATCTCGAACCCGCGTTGGATCATCGCCGCCCGCAGGCCGCTCTGGCCGGGGATGTAGGTGTAGAGCGTCATGGCCCCGACGCCCAGTCGCTGGGCGACGCGGCGGATGGTGACGGCCTCGAGGCCCTTGCGGGTCAAGAGGTCCAGGGCGACGTCGACGATCAGACGCTGGCGCTGGTCAGGGGGCGTCTGCTCCCATCGGCGGGAGGAGGCGGATCGGCTCTTGCGCTGAGGATCGACGCGGGTCATGGTCAGGCTGGGGACCGATGTCAGGGGACCAGTGAAACGACGCCTTGCGGACAAACGACTCGGGAAAGCGGCCGGTCCGGCGGGGTTTGACAGCTTGCCGGGCATTCGTACGCTGTACGTATCCTACCGTACAGTGTACGATCTTCAAGTCATCGCGGCGGATCATCTGGGGACGGGGTGGCCGCGGTGGATCGGGATGCCCACGGCGTGGAACAGAAGGGACAAGACATGCGACGGACGGTCTTCGGAACGACGGCGACGACCCTGCGGGTGTTGGCGCCGGCGATGCTGGCGGGCGTGTTGCTGCTGGGGGGCTGCGGGCGGGGGGACCCGGCCGGTCAGGCGGGCGGCGAGGCCGGCGGGCCCGGTGCGGGCGCGCCGCAGGGCCCGCCCCCGGCGTTGGTCCGGCTGGCGGTGGTCAAGCAGGAAGAGCTGGCCTCGCGCTGGGACGTGGTGGGCCGGCTGGTGGAGCTGCAGCGCTCGGCGGTGGCGGCCGAGCAGTCCGGCCGGATTGTCGAGATGCACGTGGACATCGGCGATAAGGTCAACGGGACGATCGATACCGGCGGCGCGCCCACAACGGTCAGCGCCTCGACGGACTCTTCGGGTGGCGCGACGGTGCTGGCGAGAATTGACCCGACGTGGGCGACGCTGCGTCATCAGGAGGCGGTGGCGCGGGTCAAGCAGTCCGAGGCGAACCTGGCCGCGGCCGAGGCGGACCTGGCGACGTCGACGCGGAACCTGGGCTTCCTGCGCGACCTGCACGACACGGCTTCCGTGCGGCCCAAGGAGTTCCAGGACGCTCAGGACCAGCAGGCGGCCGGCATGGCCCGGGTCCAGAGCGCCCGAGCGGACCTTGAGTCAACCCGAGCGGAACTCGAGCGGGCGGAGGTGGACCTTCGCCGGCTCAACGTGCTGGCGCCCTTCGACGGGGTGGTGGTCAAGAAGATGGCCGAGGTCGGCCAGTGGGTCAGTGAGGGCACGCCGGTGGTGGAGATCATCTCGCGCGGCCAGATCGACGCCCTGGTGAACGTGCCCGAGTCGCTGGTGAACCGGGTGCCGGTGGGGCGGGAGCTTGAGCTTGTCATCGAGCCGCTCAAGACGGTGCGGACGGGCACGGTGGTGGCCGTGGTGCCGGACGCGGACAACGCGGCCCGGACGTTCCCGGTCAAGGTGCGTCTGTCGGACGAGGACGGGCTGCTCAAGCCGGGCATGAGCGTGACCGGGCGCGTGCCGACGTCGGTCAAGCAGATGGTGCTGACGGTGCCGCGCGATGCGGTGTCGCAGTCGGCGACGGGGCCGGTGGTCTGGGCATCACTGAACGGGCAGGCCATGCCGGTGGGGGTCCTGGTGCTGTTCGTCGAGGGGGACCGGGTGGCGATCCGTGCGGCGACGGCGGACTCGCCGCTGCATCCGGGTTTGGAGGTGGTGATCGAGGGGGCCGAGCGGCTGTTCCCGACCCGTCCTCTGATGACGCCCGAGCAGATGGCGGCCGCCGCGGCGCAGCAGGGCGGGGCGGGGCAGGACAGGCCCGCGAAGCAGCAGGAGTAGACGCGGCGGGACGGGGCGTCGGGTGTGTGTCTCAGATCACGGCACGAGCAATCCACCGCGGGCCCTGAGTTCGCCCGCGTTGACGACGGAAAGCGATGGTCCCATGGACACGATCCGGTTCATGATCAACAACCCGGTGCGCGTGGCGGTCGGGGTGATCCTGGTGCTGCTGTTCGGCGTGCTGTCGATCTTCCTGATCCCGATCCAGCTGACGCCCAACGTGGACCAGCCGATCATCACGGTGACCACGGCCTGGACCGGCCGCAGCCCGGAGGAGATCGAACGCTCGGTCCTCGAGGAGCAGGAGGACAAGGTCAAGAGCGTGACGAACCTGCGGAAGATGACGGCCCTGGCGTCGCAGGGGCGGGCGCAGATCACGCTCGAGTTCTACATCGGCACGAACATGACGCGCGTGCTGCAGGAGGTCTCGGACAAGCTGCGTGAGGTGCCGGAGTACCCCGAGGGGGTGGACCAGCCGGTGATCACGGCCTCGGAGGCGGCCGAGGAGAAGGCGATCACCTGGATGATGCTCAAGAGCGACGAGCCGGGCTTCGACGTCGCGACGCTGTTCCACGAGGCGGACCGCCAGATCAAGCCGTATCTCGAGCGCGTCGAGGGTCTGAGCCAGGTGAACATCTACGGCGGGCGTGACCGCGAGGTGCACATCGAGGTCAACCCCAACCGGGTGGCCGAACGCGGGATCACCTTCAACGAGCTGCGCGCGGCGCTGCGGCTGGAGAACGTCAACGTCTCGGCGGGCGACCTGGCGGAGGGGCGTCTGGATTGGCGGGTGCGGACGGTCGGTCAGTACGAGGACCTCGACTCGATCCGCAACACCATCGTGGCCTACCGCAGCGGCGGGCCGGTGCGGATCAAGGACATCGCCGAGGTCGAGCTGACGCTCGAGAAGCGTCGCTCGTTCGTCCGCGGCAACAGCCAGCCCGCCCTGGCGATCAACGGCATCCGCGAGACGGGCTCGAACGTGATGTCGGTCATGGAGGAGGTCCGCCGTCGCGTGGCGGAGATCAACCGTGACATCCTGCCCAAGATGGGCCCGAGGCTGCACCTGGAGATGGTGTACGACGAGACGGTCTACATCCACGACGCGATCGGGCTGGTGACGGACAACCTGTGGCAGGGCGGGGCGCTGACGGTGCTGGTGCTGCTGGCCTACCTGCGGTCGGTGCGTTCGCCGTCGCTGGTGATGGCGGCGGTGGGGGTGATCGTCCTCGGGGCGATCGGCGGCTTTACGTTGCCCGAGGGCGGGTGGAGGACCGCGAGCCTGATCTGCATCGGGGCGGGGATGCTGGTGATCCTGCTCGACTCGCCGCCGACGATGATCATCTCGCTGGCGATCCCCCTGTCGGTCATCGGGACGTTCGTGGTGATGGCGGGCTTCGGGCGGAACCTCAACGTGGTGAGCCTGGCGGGCCTGGCGTTCGCCGTGGGCATGGTGGTGGACAACGCGGTGGTGGTGCTCGAGAACACGGACCGTCACCTGAGCCTGGGCAAGACGCCGATCAAGGCGGCCTACGACGGGGCTCGCGAGGTGTGGCTGGCGGTGCTGGCGTCGACGGCCACGACGGTGGTGGTGTTTATCCCCGTGCTGACGCTGGAGGAAGAGGCGGGGCAGCTCTTCAAGGACATCTCGCTGGCGGTGTGCGCGGCCGTGACGCTGTCGCTGATCGTGTCGGTGACGGTGATCCCCTCGGCCGCGTCGCGCTGGCTGCACAAGAAGACGGAGCAGACCTCGGTCGCGCGGAAGGGCTTCGAGGACCTCTACGGCCTGGCGACGCTGCTGGACGGGATGCGCGTGTTCGTGGCGGACTTCGTGCACTGGGCCTCGGGCTCGTGGGCGGTGCGTCTGGGGATCGTGGGGCTGTTCACGGTCGGGTCGCTGGTGGCGGCGGTGCTGCTGATGCCGCCGACGACTTACCTGCCCGGGGGCAATCAGAACCTGGTGTTCGGCCTGATGCTGATCCCGCCGGGGTACAACATCCATCAGAACGAGACCATCGCCGACCGCGTGGAGATGGGCATCCGCCCCTACTGGGAGTCGCGGACATGGGAGAACGCCGTGAAGCTCCCGCCGGTGGCGAACATGTTCACGGGCGAGATGCAGACGGTCCCCCCGGTGGACCAGTTCTTCTTCGTGTCCTGGAGCGGGACGATCTTCATGGGGGCTGCGAGCCTGGACAAGGAGATCGTCCAGCCGATCGAGACGCTCCTGACCAACTCGATGATGACCGTGCCTGGGGCGTTCGGCTTCGCACAGCAGGCGTCGATCTTCGGCCGGGGGCTGGGCGGGACCAACTCGCTGGACGTGGACCTGATCGGCGAGGACCTCGGCCAGGTGCGCGCCTCGGCCGAGGCGCTGTACATGGCGTTGATGCAGAAATACGGCCAGACGGCGATCCGTCCGGACCCGCTGAACTTCAACCTCACCGGGCCCGAATTGCAGGTCAAGATCGACCGGGTCAAGGCGGCTGACCTGGGCGTCGATGTCGCGGCGCTGGGGCTGGGCGTGCAGGCCTTGGTCGACGGCGCGATCGTGGGCGACTACCGGTACGAGGGCAAATCGATCGACCTGCTGATGACGCGCGATCCGTCGTTCGAGCTGACGCCGCAGACGCTGGCGATGGTGCCCGTGGCGGTCAATCCTCAGCGGGGCGGCGGGACGGTGCCGCTGTCGTCGATCGCCTCGTTGGCGCCGACGCAGGCGCCGCAGGAGATCAAGCGGATCGAGCAGCGCCGGGCGATCACGCTGACGGTGGCCCCCCCGCGCGAGGTGCCGCTGGAGCAGGCGACGGCCGAGATCCAGGCCATGATCGGCCCGATGCGCGACGCCGGGGCGATCAGCCCGGGCGTGGACGTGGAGATGGCCGGCACGGCCGACAAGCTCATCCAGGTGCGCGAGTCGTTCCTCGGTGAGTGGCACGGGTTCTCCCTCGCCAGCCTGCGGAGCCTGGTCTTCAGCCGGATGTTCCTGGCGCTCCTGGTCAACTATCTGGTGATGGCGTGGCTGTTCAACAGCTTCC
>JADZET010000202.1 GCA_020850375.1 Phycisphaeraceae bacterium
ACGACGGCGGCCTGTGGATCGACCTGCTGCCCGAGGGCCTGGGCCACCTGACCGACCAGGCCCCGGTGATCTACCAGGACATCGACGGCCAACGCGTCGACGTGGCCGGCCACTTCGACCTGCGCGATGGCGACGCGTATGGATTTACCCTTACGCAGGCGTACGACACCACCCACCCCCTGATCTTCGATCCGGAGATCGCCTGGTCAACCTACCTCGGTGGCGGGGATGGCACCACGCGAGGCAGGGACATCGCCGTCGATGCGGAGGACAATATCCTGGTGACGGGTGACACTTGGTCGTCCGGCTGGGTCAGCGGCGGGTACGACTCGACCCAGAATGGATGTTATTACGCCTTCGTCGTCAAGCTCAGTCCCACCGGCGGACATCTTTGGTCTACCTACCTCGGCGGTAGTGAGGAAACCTTGGGCTTCGGCATCGCCGTGGACGGTTCGGACAATGTCCTTGTGACGGGTTACACCTAGTCGTCGGACTGGGTCATCGGCGGCTATGACACGACCTACAATGGAAGCAGCGATGCTTTTGTCGTTAAGCTCAGTCCCAGCGGTGGGCATCTCTGGTCCACTTACCTTGGAGGAGACCACTCCGATTCCGGTCGCGGAATCGCGGTGGACGGCATGGGCAACGTCCTGGTGACGGGCCGCACTGAGATGTCCAGCTGGGTCTGGGGCGGGTACGACACGACCTTCAACGGCGCCACGAGTGACGCCTTTGTCGTTAAGCTCAATCCCACCGGCGCGCATCTTTGGTCTACTTTCCTCGGAGGGGACCACGACGACAGTGGCTTCGGCATCGCTGTGGACGGCTCGGGCAATGTACTGGTCACTGGCAACACCGAGTCGTCCGTCTGGGTCAGTGGCGGGTATGACACCACTTTTCATGGCGTCCGCAACGCCTTCGTCGTTAAGCTCAGCCCTACTGGCGAGCACCTCCGGTCCACTTACCTCGGAGGGTATTCCCGCACCGATGCCCACGGCATCGCTGTGGACAGCTCGGACAATGTCCTGGTGACGGGCTACATCTGGGCGGCCAGCTGGATCAGCGGCGGATACGACACGAGCTATAACGGTGGTTACAGCGACGGCTTTGTCGCCAAGCTCAGTCCCGCATTGATGCATCGCTGGTCCACCTGCCTCGGAGGGAGCAGCATGGACTCGGGTGAAGACATCGCCGTGGACAGCTCGGACGGTATCCTGGTGACGGGCAGCACCCTCTCAACCGGCTGGGTCAACGGAGGGCCCGACACGAGCTTCAACAGCAGCACGGGCATCAACGGCACCACCGACGCGTTCGTCGTCAAGCTCGACCCCAATGGAGGTCATCTCTGGTCCACTTACCTTGGAGGGAGCAAGGACGACTCCGGCAACGGCATCGCCGTGGACGGCCTGGGCAATGTCCTGGTGACGGGTGCCACCCAGTCATCCGGCTGGGTCAGCGGCGGGTACAATACAATCCGCGACGACAACAACACTGACGCCTACCTCGTCAAGATCACACACCGTCCCAATGATCTCCCCGCGGTGAGCTTTACTTCCATCACCGGCGGACAGCAGCGCAGCCCGGTCGAGATTACCCTGCAGGCCACCGCCCCCGACGCCGTCGCCACGCTATGGCTTTACTACGACACCGACGACTCGGGCTTGGATGGCAAGCTCCTCGCCGGTGGGCTGACAGAGGCCGACGGTGCCATGACCCTGACCTGGGACGTCACGCAAGTGCCGGCCGGGAACTACTGGCTTTATTCCGTGATCAGCGACGGGATCCATGCCCCCGCGGTGCATTACGCGTCCGCACCCATCGCCGTCACGCCACGGTTGGACGCTTACGATCCCAACGACACGATCGAGCAAGCGACCGACCTGGGCGTTGGGGATCAGCACCTGACGGACCTCTTGATCGACGACACCTCGACGGACATCGACTGGTTCCGCTGGACGGCCAGTCACGATGGCGTCGTGCGAATCAGCCTGTGTTTTGATGACGTCGTCAATGACTTGCTGTTGAGCATCTACGACGACCAGGCCCGGCTGCAGGCCGTGTCGCATGTGACGAGCTTCGGGCAGGAACTGCGGATGAACATCGTCGCTGGCCAAACATTGTGTCTGCGAGTCGAGCAGACCGCTGGCCCCATTGAGGTGCCTTACACATTGCGCCTGCTCGAATCGGTGCCCGGCGACCTGAATCATGACGGCCGGGTCAATATTCAGGATATTAACCCGTTTGTTTATGCGCTGGTCAACCCTCTGTTCTTCAGGTTCGAGCACCAGGACTGGGACGTGGACAGCCTCTGGGATCTGACGGGCGACGACCAGCTGAACATCGCGGACATCAATCCATTCGTGAGCCTTATTTTAGGCCAGCAGCGAATACTCGAACCCGGCAACAATCTCGATGCCGCCCGCGATCTGGGCGTGCTGCTCCCCGGCGACAACCAGAAACTCAAGGATAAGGTCGGCAATGGCCTGCAGGTCAGCTTCGACGTCGACCTCTACAGGTTTGAGCTGCCGGTCGCGGGTCTGCTGACGCTGGCCGTCAATGACGAAAGCGGCAAATCCCTTCTGAGCAGTGCGCTTCGCCTTTTTGATGCTCAGGGCAACCCGATCGGCGTCGACGCCGATCCGTCGGATCTCACCTCCCACCTCTCCGTCGCGCTGGATCCGGGCGTCTACTTCATCGGCGTCTCGAGCGTGAACAACACTGCCTATGACCCCCACGTCCTGGGCAGCGGGCTCGCCGGCTCCACGACCGGCATCTACACGCTGACCCTTCAGCTCGACGAGATGATCCAGCCCGTAAGCCTGGCCCTGCCCACACCTGACGCGCCAGCCCCAATCACGAATCCCGTCGCCCCCTCACCCCAGCGATTCGCCCCGCTCGAATCGTCCAGCTCGCACGCCTCAGCCAGGCCCTGGTGGACCCCCGCCAGGCCGATGTTCGAGAACCTCGGCCGCTCCGCCTGGCTGTGGGAGCACTGGTCCGCCATGTTCACCACTGCGGAGTCCGCCACGTAACCCGATCGATGGAATCAGGGCGCCCCACAAGAACCAGCCGGCAGAGCGGCCAGTGCCCTTCGACTTCGCTTGCCCTTCGACTTCGCTCAGGGCATTCGACTCGTTGGGTCTCCGGCGGTCGAAGGCCTCTTGCTCGTAGTTGCGATGGCTTGCCATGAGCGAGCGTGGGCGCAGACCACGCGAGTCGAATGGAGCCGACCGGGCTCGAACCGGCAACCCCTAGCTTGCAAA
>JADZET010000203.1 GCA_020850375.1 Phycisphaeraceae bacterium
AGAAGGGGGGGATGTCGGCGCACTCGCCCAGGCCGTGCATGACGGCGTTGGCGACGTTGCCGACGCCGGACTGGACGGGGAGGAAGTCGGGGGGGATGCGGCCGGCGTGCATCTCGTCGACGAGGAATTTGACGACGTGCTCGGAGATCTTCTCGTGGACATCGGTCGGGACGTCGAACTCGGCGACGAGGTCGGGGGCGTCGTGCTCGACGACGGCGACGATCTTGGTCGGGTCGACGGCGGCGTAGGGGACGCCGACCTTGGCTTGGGTGTGGTAGATGGGGATGGGGCTGCGGTTGGGCGGGGGGGGGAGGATGGCGATGTCGTGCATCTCCCAGAGGCGCTGGGAGTGGTGGCGGTTGATCTCGATGATGACCTTGTCGGCGTGCTTGAGGGCGCTGGGGGAGATGCCGACGGAGGTGCTCAGGTAGACGCGGCCGTCGTCGGTCAGTCCGGTGGCCTCGATGACGGCGAAGTTGATGTGTCCGAGGAAGCCGAACTCGATCATCTGGGGGACGTGGGAGAGGTGCATGTCCAGGAACTGGGTCTGCTGGGCGTTGATGCGGTTGCGCAGGCCCTTGGAGGACTGATAGGGGGCGCGCCAGGCGACGGCGTCGGCCTCGGCCAGGGCGTCGTCGAAGTATTTGCCCGTCGAGGCTCCGGTCAGGACGCGGATCTGGTAGGGGTGGGCCTTGGCGTGCAGGGCCTTGGCGCGGGCGGCCAGGGCGGAGGGGATGGCCTTGGCGGCGCCGGCGGGGGTGAAGCCTGAGAAGGCGACGGTGGCGCCGTGAGGGATCATCTCGGCGGCCTCGGCGGCGGTCATTTTGGGGAATCGGTTGACGATGCTCATGGTGCACTCCGCTGCGGGCTGGCGTCGCCGGGTGCGGGCGGCGGCGCGGCCCAATGACTCAGGGAAGAATATCGGCCCTTGGGCCGCTGTGGCTTGGATGCAGGATCGGTTCGAGCGGCCGGAGCTGCTCGACCTCGCCGCTGGGGTGGGCGGTGGTTTTGCCGGCGGTTTCGAGCCTGAGCCGGCCCTGATCGTCGATGCCGCGGCAGAGGCCCTCGAGCGTGTCGTCGCCGCGGCGCAGGGCCACGGGCTGGTCGCGGAAGGCGAGGCGCGACTCGACTTTCCAGCGGGCCTGGGGGGTGAAGCCCTGGGCCTCGAGGGCGGTCAGGTGGTCGGCCAGGCGGCGGTGGATCTGGCGGATCAGGTCGTGGCGGACGACAGGGCGGCCCAGGGCGTGGTAGAGCGTTTCGGCGGGGAAGCGCAGGTCGTCGCCGAGGGCCTCGGGGGTGAAGTTGGCGTTGACGCCGATGCCGACGATCAGGAGTTCGGGGCCGGCGATGGCGGATTTGACGTCCGAGGAGGTCATCTCGCAGAGGATGCCGGCGACCTTTCGTCCGGCGAGCAGGACGTCGTTGGGCCACTTGATCCGCAGGGCCGGGGCGTCGGGGCCCAGGAGATCCTGGAGGGACTCGAGGACAGCCAGGCCGGCGAGCAGGGGGGCGGGCTGGTAGCGGGCGGCCGGGGCGACGAGGGGCCAGGCCAGGCTCATCCAGACGCCGCCGGGGGGTGATTGCCAGACTCGGCCGGAGCGTCCGCGGCCTGCGGTCTGGGCGACGGCGGAGACGAGCAGGGGGCTGCCGGGGTTCAGGCGCGACCAGCGTCTGACACGGTCATTGGTCGAGTCCACCAGGCTGTAATCGGCCGCGAGCATGGCTGCCCAATCCTGGCGCGGCCGGTGGCCGCCCGGGGAGTCATGGGGTCGGCACGGGGCCGATCCCCTACGTGATTGATAGGCGCCGTTGGGGCGCCTGGGTTATCGAGCGGGTCCGACAAACACAATGCCGGTGTTGCTGGACGAGCCCGTGGCCGGGTGGGCGGCTCGTCTTAATGGCTGCCGTAGTAGGACAGCAGGACGCCGGCGGCGACGGCGGTGCCGATGACGCCCGCGACGTTGGGCCCCATGGCGTGCATGAGGATGAAGTTATGCGGGTCGTCCCTGTGGGCCATCATCTGGCTGACGCGGGCGGCCATGGGCCCGGCCGAGACGCCGGCTGACCCGATCAGGGGGTTGATCTGCTTCTTGGAGATCAGGTTCATGAGCTTGGCCATCAGCAGGCCGGCGGCGGTGGCGATGGAGAAGGCGGTCATGCCCAGGATGAAGATGCCCACGGTGTTGAGGGTCAGGAAGGTCGAGGCCTGGGTCTTGGTGCCGACGGACAGGCCCAGGAGGATCGTGACGATGTCGATGAAGGTGGTCTGGGCGGTCTTTGAGAGGCGCTCGACGACGCCGGACTCACGCAGGAGGTTGCCGAAGAAGAGGCAGCCGAGCAGGGGCAGGGCGGCGTTGGCGATGAAGCCGCAGAGCAGGAAGCCGATGATGGGGAACATCACGCGCATGGTCCTGGTGACGTTCTTGGGCTGCTCCATGTGGATCATGCGTTCCTTCTTGGTCGTCAGCAGGCGCATGATGGGGGGTTGGATCAGGGGGACCATGGCCATATAGGAGTAGGCGGAGAGGGCGACGGCGCCGAGGAGGTCGGGGGCGAGCTTGGTGCAGGTGTAGATGGCGGTGGGGCCGTCGGCGCCGCCGATGATGCCGATCGAGCCGGCCTCGGGTCCTGAGAAGCCCAGGGCGCGGGCGCCGAAGATGGTGCCGAAGATGCCGAACTGGGCGGCGGCGCCGAGGATGATGGTGCGGGGGTTGGCCAGGAGGGGGCCGAAGTCGGTCAGGGCGCCCAGGCCCAGGA
>JADZET010000204.1 GCA_020850375.1 Phycisphaeraceae bacterium
CGTCGCCCTCGCCCAGGCCGGCCAGATCGAACTGACCCAGGTCGACTGCGACGCCCAGGGCTTCGTCGACCCCGACGCCGTGCGCGAGGCCATCCAGCCCCACACCGTCCTGATCGCCATGACCCACGCCTCGAACGTCCTGGGCGCCATCCAGGACGCCGCCGCCGTCGGCCGCATCGCCCGCGAGCACGACCTGCTCTTCCTCCTCGACGCCGCCCAGACCGCCGGCGTCGTCCCCATCTCCATCAAGCAGATGAACGTCGACCTGCTCGCCTTCCCCGGTCACAAATCCCTCCTCGGCCCCACCGGCACCGGCGGCCTCTACGTCGGACCACGCTGCCCCGCCCTGCCCGATGGTTCATCCAACAGTGGCCAGCGATCCTTCCGCCCCTGGCGCGAGGGCGGCACCGGCGGCGATTCCTCCACCCCTACGCAACCCGCTCTCTTCCCTTACTACCTCGAGGGTGGCACCCCCAACACCGTCGGCGTCGCCGGCCTGTCCGCCGCCGTCGACTACGTCCTCGCCCACACCCCCTCAGCCATGCTCGCCCACGAGCAGGCCCTCGTCCAAGCCATCATCGACCGCCTCAGTGACCACCCCCGTGTCACCATCTATGGCCCGCGCGACGCCAAGAGATGCGTCGGCACCCTGAGCCTCAACCTCCAGGGCTACGAAGCCCCCGACGTCGGCTCCATCCTCGACGACACCTTCAACATCGCCGTCCGCCCCGGCCTGCACTGCGCCCCCTACGCCCACAAAAAACTCGGCACCTTCCCCTGGGGCGCCGTAAGAATCTCCCCCGGCCCCTTCAACACCCAGGACGAGCTAAACGCCCTCCTCGACGCCCTCGAGCAGATGCTCGCCTAACGCGTCACTCCACCACCGTCCCCATCATCCCCCGATACACCGCCACCCCCCGCTGGATCTCCGCCAGCTCCACGTACTCCGCCTCCGTGTGCGCCACCCGCCCGTCCCCCGGCCCGATCACCACCGCCGGGATCCCCGCCGCCGACAAATCCCCCGCGTCCGTCGCATAAGGCGCGCCCACCCCCTTCGTCTCGAGCTCCTCCGCCGCCAGCACCTTCTCAATCATCCGCATCAGTCCCGCCCCCAGCTCCGGCACCAACGGCGGGCAGATGCTCGCGCAATCATTCATCTCATATTCCATCTCCGGACAGCTCTTCGCCTTGACCCCCTCGATCACCTTCCGCACCGCCTCGACCGCCTCGCCCATGTTCTCGCCCGGCACCAGACGCCGGTCCATGTCGATCACGCACCGATCCGGGATCACGTTCACCTGCGTCCCTCCATGCACCATCGTCACCGAGCTCACCGCCCTGCCCGTCAGTGGGTGCGAGCCGGTGAGCTTGTTCGAGTATTGCTCCTCGATCGCCACCACCACCCGCGCCGCCATCGTCACCGCGTTGATCCCCGTGTGCGGCATGGAGGAGTGCGTCGCCTTGCCCTTGATCGTGATCCGCAGCCGCACCGCCCCGTTGTGCGCCACGATCGGCCGCAGCATCGTCGGCTCCCCCACGATCACCCCCGCCGGCTCGAACCCCAACCCAGGCCAATCCTTCACCAGCGACCGCACCCCCGTCATCCCGAACTCCTCATCCACCGTGAACGCGATCGCAATGCTCTGCGGCCGATCCTTCTGCTTCGAATACTCATACAGCGCCCACAGGATCGCCGCCCCCGTCCCCTTCGTGTCGCAAGACCCCCGTCCCCAGACCTTCCCGTCCTTGATCTCCCCCCCATGCGGCTCGATCGTCATGTTCGCCGTCGTCACCGTGTCCATGTGGCTCTCAAACATCAGCCACGGCTTGCCCTTCCCCGCATCGAACGTCACCAGCACGTTCGGCGCCCGCCCCGCCACCGGCAGCACCCGCACCCCAAACCCCATCGCCTTCGCCACCTCCCCCAGGTACTGCCCCAGTTTCGCCTCCGTCTGCATGTCCCCGCTCGCCGCCGCGTTGACCGTGTTGAACTGCACCATCTTCGACAAGAGTTCGTCCACGCTCGGGGGAATGATGTTTGGCATCCCACCAGCCTAACGCGCCGCCGCCCCATCGTCTCGCCGGTGCATGGATCGCCTGTTCGTTATGATCGAGCCATGCCCCAGGACCGCCTCGTCCTCACCCCCGCAACGCTCGATCGTCTCGCCGACGACCTGCTCGCGCGCCTCGCCGCCACGCCCCCCGATCGCCGCTACCTCCTGGGCCTGGCCGGCATCGGCGGCGGCGGCAAATCCACCCTCGCCGCCCACATCGCTCAGTTGATCGTCCAACGCACCAGCGACCCCGACCTCATCCGCATCATCCCCATGGATGGCTTCCATCTCCCCAACGCCGAGCTCGACCGTCTGGGCCTGCGTCCCTTCAAGGGCAGTCCAGCCACCTTCGACGCCCGCGCCTACGTCGACCTCCTCCGCCGAGCCCGCCACGCCGACGTCACGCTCTCTTTCCCCGTCTACGACCGCACGCTCCACGACCCGCGCCCCTCCGACGCCACCGACCACCGCCTCATCCCCCGCACCCGTCTGGTCCTCGCCGAGGGCAACTACCTCCTCCTAGAACAAGACCCCTGGTGGCACCTCGCCGCCTCGGTCCTCGACGAATCCTGGTTCCTCGACACCCCCCTCGACCGCGCCCGACAGTGGATCCTCGACCGCCACGTCCGCGGCGGCCGCACCCTCGCCGACGCCCAAGCCCATTACGACCGCACCGACGCCCCCAACGCCCACCTCATCCTCGCCTCCGCCGAGCGTGCCACCCGCCGCCTGATCTGGGAATAACCACCAGGTTCGTCGGATCGCCCCCCGACTCACATCCCCCGCCGCACCGGATTCAGCACCACATTGTCATGCCCCGGGATGATCACGTCCGCGATCTCGAGCGCCTCCTTCAGGCTCTCCTGCGCCTGCTCGATGTCATACCCCCCGCGCAGCACCTGCCCGCGCTCTAAATGCTCCACCGTCGGGATCGCGTCCCCCGCCACCAGCGTCGTCGAGTTGGCCGACAGCAGCAGCAACCCGCAATTCCCGGGGGTGTACCCCGGCAGCGGGAACAGGTCCACGTTCGCCGCCAGCTTCTCCGGCGCCGCCTGACAGCGCTTGAGCAGCGCGATCTCACGCTCGATGATCCCCCGCAACTCCTCATCCTCTTCCTGCTGATACCGCTCGACCAGCGACCGCCCGACGACCTCCCGCTCCGTCTCAAACAGATGCCACGTCGCCCCGCCGAACGCCTCGATCCCCCGCCGATGCGCCGGCCGAAAGTTCGTCAGAAACACATCCGTCACCGCCTCCGGGGGGATCCCCGCCCGCTCCCCCAGTCGCGCCGCGATCGCCTGCCCCGGCAGACCCGGGTCCACCACGATGACTTTCTTCCCCGACCGGATCAGCGTCGTCGTCGCATGCGCCGTCCGCATGCCCGCCGGCTCATCCCAGAACTCATTGCGGCTGAGCGTCCCAATACTGATCACCCGATAGTCCATGACAGCCCCTGCCCCTCCCCCCGTAGGGCACGCATCCTGCGTGCCATCCCTCTTCCTCTCAATCTCTTCCTCCGCCTTTCCCCTCCGTGTCCTCCGTGTCCTCCGTGGTAAATTTCCTCTTCTTCCCCCCTCAATCCTTCAGCCCATCCACCCGCAGCTTGCTGATCTGCTTGCCCATCGCCGCCTTCCTCTCCTTGAGCTTCTCGATCACCAACGGCGGCAGCAGCCGATGCATCCGGTCGATGTCCCCCCCCGCCGCGATCTGCTTGATCAGGCTCGAGCTCGTAAAAGCGAACGGCTCACTGGTCATCATGAACACCGTCTCGACGTTCGCCACCGCCTGGTTCGTCAGCGCCAGTTGAAACTCATGCTGCAAGTCCGTCACATTGCGCAGCCCGCGCAGGATCACCGTCGCCCCGATCTGCTTGGCAAAGTCCACCGTCAGCCCCCCGAACCCCTCGACCCGCACCGGGCACGCCCCGTTCCCCGTCGCTCCCATCCCCGCGATCAGCGACGTCACCATCTCCACGCGTTCCGCCTGCGTGAACAGCTCCTGCTTGTCCGGGTTATGCCCCACCGCCACCACCACCTCATCGAACAGCATCCGCCCCCGCCGCACCACGTCCAGGTGCCCATTGGTCATCGGGTCGAACGTCCCGGGGAACAGCGCGATGTGGCGGATCGGTGACATAGGACCCGCCAGTATATCACTTTACGCCCCTCGCCCACCCCCTTTCCCAGTCGTCACAACCCGCCCCCGCCCCCCGCAACGCGTCCACAGCCCGCCTCCCGATTGGCCCCGCCGCCCCCTGAATCGTTGATTTGTCTCAGACGATCACGCGACCACAGGCCGCCCCAGGATCACTCCCCCAAGGCCGCCTGAACATCCCAATCAGCCCTGGATCGGGTCTCGCTCCGGTTTGCCTCCCCGGACGAGGCCCTTTCCCTTTTTACGGGCCGAGTGGTCTCACCCCATGCACGACGCAGGGCGAGGAACTTGACCGAATGCTTCCTCCAAGCCGGGGCGCAAGCCCCGGGTGATAAGATTGGCGCATGTCCTCCGCCGACACCCCGCGCCTCGCCTCTCCCGTGACTGACCTCCCCGGCGTCGGCAAGCAACGCGCCCGCCTCCTCGCCCGCCTCGAGATCCGCACCCTCGCCGACCTCCTCCGCCACCTCCCCCTCCGCTACGAGCGCCACGCCGCCGAGTCCTCCATCGCCTCCCTCACCCCCGACGCCATCGGCTCCGCCCGCGGCCAACTCGTCGCCACCCGCTGGACCCCCGGCGGTCCGCCAGGCGGCAGGGGGGGGAAGGGCCGCTTCATCGCCACCCTCCAGGACACCTCCGCCACCCTCAGCCTCGTCTGGTTCAACGCCCGCTACCTCCAGGACAAGCTCCACCCCGGCACGGTGATCCGCGTCCACGGCAAGATGGCCCTCTTCAACGGCTACCGCCAGATGGTCAACCCCCGCTGGGAGCCCCTCGACGAATCCCAAGACCCCGTCGACCCCGCCGCCGAGCGCCTGCGTCCGATCTACCCCGCCACCGAGGACCTCTCCTCAGCCGTCCTCGAATCCCTCATCCAAGACCTCCTCCCCCGCGTCCTGCCAGGATTAGTGGATCCACTTCCGGGGGACTTCCGGGGGCAGCGTGCCTTACCCTCCCTCGCCGACGCCTACCGCATGATCCACCACCCCGCCGACGACGACGAGCCCCTCGTCGCCCGTCGCCGCCTGGCCTACAACGAACTCCTCCTCCTCCAGACCGGCATCGCCCTCAAGCGCCGCTTCACCCAGACCCGCCTCATCGCTCCCGCCCTCCGCTGGTCCACCGCCATCGACAAGCACATCCGCGACCGCTTCCCCTTCGATCTCACCCCCGCTCAGGACAAGGTCATCTCCCAAATCGCCGCCGACCTCCAGCACGCCCAACCGATGAATCGCCTGCTCCAGGGCGACGTCGGCTCCGGCAAGACCGTCGTCGCCCTCTACGCCATGCTCATGGCCGTCGCCAACCGCGCCCAGGCCGCACTCATGGCCCCCACCGAGCTCCTCGCCGAGCAGCACGCCCTCTCCATCGCCGACATGCTCAAGGGCTCGACCGTCCGCCTCGAGCTCCTGACCGCCGGCCAATCCACCGCCGGCTCCGCCGAGCGCCGCGCCCAGCTCCAGCGCATCGCCGAAGGCCACGCCGACATCGTCATCGGCACCCAGGCCCTCCTCTCCCACGCCGTCAAATTCGCCAACCTCGCCGTCGCCGTCGTCGACGAGCAGCACCGCTTCGGCGTCATGCAGCGCGCCGCCATCCGCGAAATGGCCGCCGCCTCACTCGAGCCCTCTCAATCTCCCACGACAGCTTCCGGGGGCGGGGGGGGGCGCTTGCCCGCTCCGCACACGCTCGTCATGACCGCCACCCCCATCCCCCGCACCCTGAGCCTGACCTTCCTCGGCGACCTCGACGTCAGCACCCTCGAGGGCCTCCCCCCCGGCCGATCCCCCATCGCCACCCGCGTCGTCCCCCCCGAAAAGGCCGACGAGGTCTACCAATTCATGGTCAAACGCCTCGACCAGGGCGAGCAAGCCTACGTCGTCGTCCCCGCCATCGACCCCGCCAGCGAGGACTCGGAAGGGGGAGCTTCCGGGGGCGGGGGGCTCAAGTCTGTCCGCGCCCACGTCAAGCTCCTCCAGGACCGCTACTGCCGCCATCACCTCGTCGCCGCCGTCCATGGCCGCCTCAAGCCCCAGACCCGTCAGGCCATCATGGACAAGTTCCGCGCCGGCAAGATCCACGTCCTCGTCGCCACCACCGTCATCGAGGTCGGCGTCGACGTCCCCAACGCCACCGTCATGATCGTCGAGCACGCCGAACGCTTCGGCCTCGCCCAGCTCCACCAGCTCCGAGGCCGCGTCGGCAGGGGGGTCCACCGCCGCAAGAGCGTCTGCGTCCTCGTCGGCGACCCCGCCACCGAAGACGCCCAGCAGCGCCTCAGCGCCCTGGCCGCCACCACCGACGGCTTCGCCATCGCCGAGGCCGACCTCGCCATCCGTGGCATGGGTGAATTCTTCGGCACCCGCCAGAGCGGCGCCCCGCCCCTCCGTGTCGCCAATCTCCCCCAGGACCTCGACCTCCTGCGCATGGCCAAGCGCGACGCCGACGCCATCGTCGCCGCCGACCCCGACCTCCACGACTCCCAGTGGCGACTCCTCCGCAAGACCCTCCAACGCGAGCACGGCCAATCCCTAGGCCTCGTCGACGTCGGCTGACCTCAGTATTTCCCCGCCTTGATCCGCTCGAGAATCCACCCCGGCGGGTCGTCCATCAGCGGCACCTGCACCGCCCGCCATCCCCGCCCCCGCGCCGCCTCGAAATTCGGCCCATGATCATCAAAAAACAGTATCTCCCCACCCCGTACTCCCACCGTCCTCTCCACGTGCTCAAAGATCGCCCCATCCGGCTTGGCCAACCCCAGCTCCTGACTCGCGAACCGATAGTGCAAACGCTCGAGCGGCAGCGCATTAGGCCCCACCCCAGCCGTCATCATCGCCCAATGGCACGCATTCGTGTTCGACAGACACGCCACCCGCACGGGTAACCCCATCACATACTCGATCAACTCCGCCACCCCCGGATACGCCCCCCGCAGCCACACCTCCAAGAGCTTCCGCACATCCCCCGCCGGCAATCCCACCGCCTCCCCCGCCCGCTCATAGAACGCCTCATTGCTGATCCGCCCCAGCTCATGCGCCACGTTCACCTGCTTGAACCGCGCCGCCCGCTCCGCCGACAGCAGCCCCTCCGGCAGGGACACCCCCGCCAACGAACAAGCCTCCCGCCAGTCATCACAGATCCGGATCAGCACCCGCCCCAGATCAAAACAGATCAGCCGGACATCCGACGTCATCATGAAATCACTCAATGCTTTTCACCACGGAGGACACAGAGTTCACGGAGGCCAAGTCAGAGTGAAAACACGCACAAACCAAAGACTTTCTCTCTAACTCTTCCTCTGCCTTTCCTCTCCGTGCCCTCCGTGCCCTCCGTGGTAAATTCCCTTCTCCGATCACCCCCGAACCTGCCCGCTCCCCCGCGCCACCCACTTGTACGTCGTCAGGTCCGCCGCCCCCATGGGCCCGCGCGCGTGGATCTTGTCCGTGCTGATCCCGATCTCCGCGCCTAACCCATACTCCCCCCCGTCGCTGAACCGCGTCGAGCAGTTCACGAACACGTTCGCCGAGTCCACCGCCGCCAGGAACGTCTCCGCCGCCGCGTAGTCCTCGGTCACGATCGCGTCGGTGTGCTTCGACCCATGCCGGTTGATGTGCTCGATCGCCTCTTCCAGCGAGTCGACCACCTTCACCGCCAGGATCAGCTCCAGGTACTCCGCGTCCCAGTCCGCATCAACAGCCGCCTTCGCCGCGGGGAACGCCTTGCGTGTCCGCTCGCACCCGCGCAGCTCCACCTTCTTCTCCGCCAGCGCCTGGCAGAGCTTCACCAACAGCCCGCTCTTCACCGCATCCTGGTGCACCAGCAGCGTCTCAGCCGCGTTGCACACCCCGGGCCGCTGCACCTTGGCGTTGACGGTGATCCTCACCGCCATCTCCGCCTGAGCCGACGCATCGACGTACACATGGCAGTTCCCCGTGTAGTGCTTGATCACGGGGATCCGCGCTTGATCCACCACCGCCCGGATCAGCGATTCCCCGCCTCGGGGGATGCACAGGTCGATCTTCCCCTGCATCGCCAGCAGCTCGCCCACCGCCTTGCGGTCCGTCGTCTCGACGACTTGCACCGCGTGGGGATCGACTCCCGCCGCGCTGAGTCCCTGCCCGATGCACCTGGCGATCGCCGCGTTCGAGTACAGCGCCTCCTTGCCCCCGCGCAGGATCACCGCGTTGCCGCTCTTGAGACACAGCGCCGCCGCGTCCGACGTCACGTTGGGCCGGCTCTCGAAAATGATCAGCACCACCCCGATGGGCACGCGCACTTTTTCCAGCCGCAGCCCATTGGGCCGCACCTGCCCCTCGATCACCTGCCCCACGGGGTCCGTCTGCCCCGCGATCTGCCGCACCGACTCCGCCATCGCGCCCACGCGCTTCTCATCGAGCCGCAGCCGATCCAGCATCGCCGACGACAGCCCCGCCTGCCGCCCCGCCTCGAGGTCCTTGGCGTTGGCCGCCACGATCTCCCCCGCCCGCTCGACCAGCGCCGCGGCCACCGCCTCGAGCGCCGCCGCCCGCTTCGTCCCGGGGGTCATCGCCACCGACCGGCTGGCCTTCACAGCCCTCTCGGCCAATTCCCGGCAGTACCCGGCAACGTCAACCGCATCAGTCGTCGTCATGGCAGCCATCCAAAGGGTTTCACTTAATCAAACTGCATCTCACCACGGTGGACACGGAGTTCACGGAGAACCAAGCCAGAGACTCTAGGGCACGCATCCTGCGTGCCATCTCTCTTCTTCTCAATCGCTTCTCTCTGCCTTTCCTCTCCGTGTCCTCCGGGCCCTCCGTGGTAAATCCTCTTCCCTCACCGCCCATCCCGCCGGCAGGGGAGTCCTCAAGAACACCAAAGTGTAGCCGCCCAACCCCCAACCCCCAACCCCTTACCCCCCGACCCCGCCCGTCGTCCCCCCCGGCGTCGCCTCCTCCGCCTTCCGCGTCACGACCTCGAAATTCAGCCGCGGCGCCGGCAGCCTCGTCGTCACACCCTCCGGAAGCGTCAGCTCCACCTGGCTCGACGTGATCCCCTTCGCCAGGTCCTCCGCCGACAACCTCAACAACGCCACCACCCGGTCCGGACCACCCCGCAACTGCTCGATCTTGTCGCTCGGACCCACCACCTCCACCGGCTCGGGCAGCACCAGCAGATCATCCTTCAGCACCACGTCATAACGCGTCAGCAGCCGCGGAGGCACCACGATCATGATCCGCACGTGCTCGAGCGTGAACGTCTGCGTGCTGCTGACCACGCTGAACGTCGCCTCCGCCCGCGCCGGCTCGATCATCACCCCGCTTCCCGTCAGCACGTCCGGCGGCTCGATCGGCAGCTTGAACTTGTACTCCTTCCCCGGCTCGACCGCCTGGCTCGTCTGGTCCAGCCGAACCGTCAGCCTCGCCCCCTCCAGCAGCGGCGCCAGACTCTTGGGCGCCAGCACCGTCGCCTGCCCCGGCTCGACCGTTGCCGGACCCGCCAGACGCAATTTCCCCGGCGCCGCCACGATCGGCAGCGACACCTTCGCCAACTCCCTCACCCGCAGTTCCACCGCCTCCGGGTCCACCGACACGATCTGCACACCCAACTGACCGATCGCCGTGTCCGACAGGATCCTGTCCCGCAGCGACACCGACCGCACGCTCTCCGCCTGCTGGTCCGACCGGATCTCGATCCCCAGCGGCCGGCGCACCGCCTCCCGCAGACGCTGCTCCTCGCTCGTCGAGCACCGGTACTGCAGCTCCACCACCCGCTCCATCGGCTCGATCGCCAGCGTCTGACCCGCCGACGCCACGAACTGCAGCGTCGCCGTCACCGATCCCGTCCGCGCGCTCTCCCCCTCCGCGTAAATCCACACCAGGCACGTCACGAACGTGACGATGAAGAACGTCTCAATCTTCCGCCAGAGGGTCGTCAGCACGTTCATCGTCATGTGTCCCCGATCACGTCCCCGCGGGCCTCACACCGCCTCGTGCGGCTCCGCCTCCTCGGGGTGATTCTCTTCAGGCGCCGCCTGCGGACCGACCGCCTTGGCCAGCCCGCGCCCAAGCTCCTTCCGCAACTGATCGATCGTCAGATGCCTCACCATCTGACCCCGCTCCGCCAGGCTGATCGTCCCCGTCTCCTCGCTGACGATCACCACCAGCGCGTCCGTCTCCTGGCTCAGACCGATCCCCGACCGATGACGCGACCCCAGCTCCGTGCTGAAGTGCTCCCCCTCCGCCAGCGGGAACTGCACCGCCGCCGACACCACCCGGTCCCCCCGGATCACCACCCCCATGTCATGCAACGCCGACCCCGGCCAGAAAATCGTGCTCAAGAGCTCCGCCGTCACCACCGCGTCCAGCCTCGTCCCCGTCTCCGTCAGCCCTCCCAGCCCCACCTGACGCTCCAGCGCGATCAACGCCCCGATCTTGTTCTTGCTCATGTACGCCACCGCCTCGGCGATCTGGTCGATCACCCGCTGCGTCCGCACCCCGCCCTGCCGGAACAGGCTCGCCTCCCCCAGCCGCGTCAACGCACGCCTCAGCTCCGGCTGGAACACGATCACCATCGCCAGCGTGATGAACGTCAGCGCGTTGCTGTACAGGTACTTCAGCCGCTCGAACGCGCTCTCCCGTCCCAGCACCTGGATCACCAGCGTCGCGAACAGCAGGATCAAACCCAATCCCTTGATCACCCGCGCCCCGCGCGTCCCCCGCAGGAACCGCACGATGAAGTACACCACCGCCCAGATGATCGCCAGCTCCACCAGCACCTCGGGCCACTCATGGGCCGCGTACCCGTGCAGCCGACGGCTCAGCTCCGTGAATCGTTCAAAGGTCGGCACTAGGCACCTGCAAGGGGGGAGCGGGAGTCAACCGCGACATTCTATCGCCCACCAACCGTTTATCGGCTCGTGACCCCATGACTCCCCAAACTCCCCCCGGGAAATCGCCCCCCATCTGCTCTTGACCCAGCCCCCAATCCCCAACCCCCAATCCCTCTCCCTCCCCCCCGCTATACTGTCCCCCCATGGCCGGCATCGAACGCCTCCGCGCCAACATCCGCAAGGTCTACTTCGGCCCCGCCGCCGCCGTCGACCAGGTCCTCGTCTGCCTCCTCGCCCGCGGGCACATCCTCATCGAGGACGTCCCAGGCGTCGGCAAGACCCTCCTCGCCAGCGCCCTCGCCCGCAGCCTCGACTGCTCCCTCTCACGCATCCAGCTCACCCCCGACCTCCTCCCCGCCGACGTCCTGGGCGTCACCGTCTGGGACCAGAACAAGGCCGAGTTCCTCTTCAAGCCCGGACCCGTCTTCGCCAACATCGTCCTCGCCGACGAGATCAACCGCACCACCCCCCGCACCCAGTCCGCCCTTCTCGAAGCCATGAACGAGGGCCAGGTCTCCATCGACGGCCACACCCGCAAGCTCATCCAACCCTTCCTCGTCGTCGCCACCCAGAACCCCTTCGACTTTGAGGGCACCTACTTCCTCCCCGAAAGCCAGCTCGACCGCTTCCTCATGCGCATCAAGCTCGGCTACCCCGCCCCCGACGACGAGGTCACCATCCTCCAGGTCGATCCCCTCCGCAACGAACTCATCCGCCTCGAGCCCGTCATGACCGCCGAGGAGCTCCTGAATCTCCAAGAGCAAGTCCCGGCCGTCCGCGTCGAGCCCTCCCTCTACGACTACGTCGTCCGCCTCGCCGCCACCACCCGCAAGCACCCCGGCCTGCGCATCGGCGTCTCGACCCGCGGCGCCCTCGCCCTGATCCACGCCGCCAAGGCCACCGCCTTCCTCGCCGGACGCGACTACCTGATCCCCGAGGACATCCGCGCCAACGTCCTGCCCGTCTGCGTCCACCGCATCGTCGTCCAGCCCCTCGCCCGCGACGAGCAGGGACACGCCGCCGTTCAGATCATGCACGAGGTCCTCCAGTCCGTGCCATCCCCCGCCTAAACCGCTAGAATCCCGCCTGATCCTCAACCCCCAACCCCTGATCACCATGCCCCAACCCAACCTCGACCACCCCACCCTCCCCCTCGTCAAGCAGCGCTTCCACGACCTGCGCCTGCTCGCCACCGAGTTCCGCCGACAGACCACCCTGGTCATCCCCAAGCAGAACCTCCACCAGATCATGACCTTCCTCCGTCACGATCCCCGCTGCGACTACGACTTCCTCTCCGACGTCACCGCCGCCGACTACCTCAACTACCCCAAGCCCGCCGGGGCCCAGCTTCCGGGGGGACGCTTCGCCGTCATCTACAACCTCGTCAGCACCACCCAGAACCTCCGCCTGCTCGTCAAGACGATGCTCGACCCCACCCTCGACACCACCGGCAACCAGGACGACCCCGCCCTCCACCTCGAGAGCGTCACCGACATCTGGCCCGGCGCCGAGTGGACCGAGCGCGAAGTCTTCGACATGTACGGCATCCGCTTCGACAATCATCCCGACCTGCGTCGCATCCTCCTCTGGGAGGACTACCCCGCCTTCCCCCTCCGCAAGGACTACCCCCTCCGCGGCCGAGGCGAACGCGAAAACTACCGCGTCATCGCCCGCGAAGACGCCTGACCCCCCCCGGAAATTACCCCGGTAGTCCTCGCATACACCCCCCGCGCACTCCTAAGCCCAGGCATGGCATGCCTGGGTTCTTCTTTTCCCCCCGCGCCCTAACCCCTTGCCACGCCGTTTATTCCGTCTGTCCCACCTAAAACAATCGCACCGCCCTTAACCCCCGCCCCCCGCCAGCCGATGGCAGGAGGGGGGAATTCTTGCCGTCACCACGGCAGGGGGCAGCCTCATGACCACCGCAAACACCCAGGCGATCGCCGATCGCCGCCAGGATAAGCGTCTCGCCGGCCGCGCCGGCCTCGGATTCGTCCAAGCCGTCGTGATCGACGCCGCCCAAGAGCCCATCGCCGTCCTGCGTCAGGTTGAGCTCGTCAACGTCTCGGCCGGCGGACTCTCCTTCACCACCATCACCCCCGTGCCGCCCGGCTCGCGCGTGATGGTCAGCCTCGCCGACGCCTCGACCAAGCTCGCCGACGCACGCGTCACCCTCGAGGCCCTCAGTCAAGACCCCGCCGTCGGCCAGCCCGACAGCCGGGTCACCCACTGCCGGCTCATCCAGGGACGCATGCCCGCCCGGCTCATCCACGGCTGGTGACCTTCGGGCGCACCGACTCCAACCCACTTCCATCCATCCATACTTTCAGCGGGAGCAATACCCGTGGACACATACACCCCGTCCATCATGCAGGCAGAGCGCCGCGCCCACACGCGCGCCGCGCCCGCCGAAACCATCGCCGTCAGCCGCGCCGTCCCCGTCCTGCCCCTCTCGGACGTCCGCGTCATCAACGTCTCGGCCCGCGGCATCGCCCTGCACACCAACGCCCCGGTCCTCCCCGGCGAGCGCCTCTCCTTCTCCACCGACCACCACCGTCCCCCCATCCTCGCCAAGGTCCTCGCCTGCGACCCCATCGCCCCCCAGGACGGCGGAGGCTTCCGCATCCGCTGCAAATGCCTCCTCGGCGAGTTCGAGACCTTCACCGATCAGGACTAGACGGTTTCCCCCCGCCCCGTCCGAGCCGGGCTCTGTGAGCCCGGTCCGGCGACCCCGTCGCCGGTCCCAACGGAGCGATCCTCAATTCCGTAAATCCCCTACACCTTCGCCCCCGCCGCGCCCTCGCCGACGCTGAACGTCCTCTGCCCGCAGTCCACCCCCAACGGCTTGACCAGGTGCACCTCCAGGTGCGCGTCCCCGTCGAGCTTTTCCAGCACCCCGTCGTGGATCGCCCAGCTCCGCCCGTAGGGCGAATCCGCCCCCCCCGCCCCCGTCCCCCGGAACGGCGTCGACCCGTCCATCGCCCCCGCCAACGCTCCCCCCGGACCGAACGCCTTGTTGATCTGCACCATCCGGCTGTACCCCGTCAGGTACCCGAACCCGTAATTCTCATACATCAGCGTGCTGTGATACGTCAACGGCTCGAGGTTGATCGCCACGTACCCCAGCTTCTTCCCCAGATCCTCCAGCCGCGCCAGCAGCTCGTGCAGCATGCGTAACCCCGGCCGGACCTGGCAAGGCCCCAACCCCGCCCGCATCGCCGCCAGCTCCTCCGGGATGTTCCGCGCCGCCGTGTCCAGCAGGTTCATCCGCCCCTGCTCGTCCACGTCGATGTTGTAACGTCGGCTGCGCAGGTCATTGATCACCACGAAGCTCAGCTCCAACTGATTCGCCCCCAGATCATCCAGGTCCAGGCTCAGCGCATAATCCCCCCCGACCCGATCCGCCGGCGCCCGCAGGTGCGCGTCCGCCCGTCCCGCCGTCGCCACCACCGTAAACGTCCTCGGATTCTCCGGCCCGCCCGACAGATGCATCGGGTCGAACTCCGCCAGGTACTCCCACATCCGCGCCGGGATCACCTCCGCGTAAACCCGCCTCACCACCGCCGGGTCCAACTGATTGAGCTTCGACAGGCTCATGGGCTGCCACGCCGCAAGAAGGGGGGTAGCGTCGGCTCACCGCCGACCGCGCCGCTACCGGATTGATCGGGCCGCCGACCGGACCCACTGAAAGGTTCTCGTTTATCTTAGTGCCCATCGCTCCCCCCGCCAGGACGATTTCCCCCTCGCAGCTTATGCTTGGGCAGTCGCTGGCAAGCACCCATCCTCCCCCGCCATCGCACGCACGCCCGAGGAGTCACCCCATGCCCGCCACACCCCGCACCCTCGTCCCCGCGCGATGGCTCCTCCTGCTCGCCATGGCCCTTCCTTCCCTCACCCGCGCCCAGACCACCGACCCCGCCGTCACCGAACCCGCCGCCACCCAGCCCGCCGACACCGAATCCACCGGCGATTTCGTCGGCTGGCTCGAGATCGCCGGCCGACTCCGCGACGGCGACCGCCCCGTCGCCTGGGTCCCCGCCGAGGACGACGAGCCCACCCTCACCCGCGTCCTACGCCAGCTCCACACCGTCGCCACCGACCCCGCCTACCGCGGCGTCGTCATCTACCTCGACGACGCACAGCTCACCCTCAACCAGGTCCAGCAGATCTCCGCCGCCATCGACCGCGCCCGCGCCGCCGGCAAACCCATCCTCACCTTCGCCGAGTCCTACTCCCTCACCTCCTACCTCCTCGCCTGCTCCGCCGACCGCATCCTCCTCCAGCACAAGGGCCTCCTCATCCTCGAGTCCCTCGGCGTCGAGGAGATGTACCTCCTGGGACTGCTCGACAAGATCGGCCTCAAGGCCGACATGCTCCAGGTCGGCCGCTACAAGGGCGCCATGGACCCCTACACCCGCTCCACCCCCAGCCCCGAGTGGAACGAGAACTTCGACCACCTCCTCGACGACCTCTACGACCAGATCCTCCACGTCGTCACCTCCCGACGCCAGATGTCCGTCGCCGACTTCAACCAGGCCCTCACCGACGTCTGGTCCATGCAGGACCAGGACTACCTCAAGGCCGGACTCGTCGACGAGCTGACCGACCGCGACATGGTCGGCGCCACCTCCACCGCCTTCGGCGACGACTTTTCCTGGGACCGCTCCATGGGCTACGGCGAGAACACCCGCCTCGACGCCTCCAACCCCTTCGCCCTGTTCCAGATGCTCCTCCAGCGCGGACGCGAACGCATCACCCGCGACTCGATCATGGTCCTCCACGCCCAGGGCCCGATCATGTCCGGCCAAAGCGTCTCCGACGGCTTGCTCGCTCCCCCCCAGCACGCCGGCGTCTTCATCGACGCCGCCATCGGCAGCAAGACCATGCTCAAGATCCTCGGCGACGCACAGGACGAGCCACGCGTCAAGGGCGTCGTCATCGCCCTCGACTCCCCCGGCGGCTCCGCCCTCGCCAGCGAAGTCATCTGGCAGGCCGTCCGCGCCACCGCCCGCACCAAGCCCCTCTACGTCTCCGTCGGCCGCATGGCCGCCAGCGGCGGATACTACATCGCCTCCGCCGGACAGCAGATCTACGTCCTCGACGGCAGCATCCTCGGCTCCATCGGCGTCGTCGGCGGAAAGCTCGTCCTCGGCGGCCTCTACGACAAGCTCGGCCTAAGCATCCACCGCCGCTCCCGTGGCCCACTCGGCGACATGTTCAACTCCGTCGAGCCCTTCACCGAGCCCCAACGCGCCGCCCTCCTCAAAGCCTTCGAGAACACCTACCACACCTTCACCGACCGCGTCCTGACCGGCCGAGGACAACGCCTCACCGACCTCTCCGCCGTCGGCGAGGGCCGACTCTTCACCGGCCGCCAGGCCGTCGCCAACGGCATGGCCGACAAGATCGGCGGACTCGATCAGGCCGTCGCCGACATGGCCCAAGAGCTCGGCCTCAAGCAGGGCCAATACGACGTCATCGACCGCCCCGGCCCCCTCACCTTGCCCGAGTACCTCGACCGCCTCTTCGGCGTCATGGCCCCCGGCCAGCTCGCCACCCCCCTGACCTCCCTCGACCCCCAGCAGCAAGCCGTCCTCGCCGCCGCCCGCGCCGCCATGGGACCCCAACGCTGGGCCTCCGCCGCCCAAGTCCTCACCGCCCTCCTCCAACTCCAACACGAACACACCCTCCTGATCACCCCCAACGCCCTGGACATCACCCCCTAACCCCCAGACCCAAGCTATCCTTTCGACCATGAAAACCGCCCTGATCATCCCCGCTGCCGGCGCCGGCAAACGCTTCAACGGTGACGGCACGACCACCAACAAGGTCGAGCTCGACCTCCTAGGCAAGCCCGTCTTCCAACGCACCATCGACCTGTTCATCCACCGCCCCGAGGTCAGCCAGGTCATCCTCGCCGTCTCACCCGACGGCTACGACGCCTTCAAATCCCACTGGGGCGCCCAGCTCGGCTTCCTCGGCGTCACCCTCGTCCGCGGCGGCACAGTGGACCGCTGGGAGACCGTCCGTAAAGCCCTCGACGCCGTCAAGCCCGACGCCACCCACGTCGCCGTCCACGACGCCGTCCGCCCCCTGACCAGCCCCTCCCTCATCGACCGCGTCTTCGAGGCCTCCGTCAAACACCCCGCCGTCATCCCGGGGGTCCCCGTCAACGCCACCCTCAAGCGCGTCGAGCCCCTCGCCGTCGAACAAACCACCGCCCCCGATCCCCTCGACGCCATCCTCGGCCACGCCGGCAAGCCCGCCCCGCTCAAACTCCATCGCGTCGTCCAGACCATCGATCGCGCCGCCCTCATCGAGGTCCAGACCCCCCAGCTCTTCGAGATCAACCTCCTCCGCCGCGCCTACGCCCAGATCACCGACGGCAAGATCAAGGACCTCTCCTCCATCACCGACGACGCCGGCCTCGTCGAGCTCCTCGGCCAACCCGTCACCGTCGTCGAGGGCGAGGTCAGCAACCTCAAGATCACCCGTCCCGACGACGCCAGGATGGCCCACGCCATCCTCACCCTCCGCGAGCAAGCCAAGACCGCCTCCCTCGGCAAGAAGCGTCTCTTCGCCAAGGACGACGACGAGTAGTACCACGCGTAGATTTTTTCCATGCAGCAAATCCCCTTCACCGTCACCCATCACGACATGGCCATCCGCGGCATGAAGACCCTGCCCGACGGCCCCGGCCCCTTCCCCGCCCTGTTGATGCTCCACGGCCTCGGCGGCAACCGCTCCGAGTGCTACGGCTTCTTCGCCCTGATGTGCGACCACCTCGCCAGGTACGGCTGGGCCACCATCACCTTCAACTTCCGTTTCACCCCCGACTCCGACGGCCAGTTCAGCGACATGCTCATCTCCGACGAGATCAGCGACGCCGTCCGCATGAGCCACTGGCTCCTCGACCAGCCCGAACTCGACCCCCGCCGCCTCGCCCTCCTCGGTCAATCCATCGGCGGATTCGTCGCCTCCTGCGCCCTGGCCTCCATCCCGCCCGACCGTTTCCGCACCGTCATGCTCACCAACCCCACCGACGCCGACAACATCTGCCGCATCGTCGGCGAGTTCCGCACCGACCGCGCCCCCGGCGAGCACTTCCACTTCGGCACCAACCGATTGAACCCCCGCTTCGCCCAGAACGCCCGCGCCCAGCGCCCCTTCGACGGCCTGCGCGCCTACCCCGGCCCCGTCCTGCTCGTCCAAGGCGCCAAGGACGGCGCCGTCTCACCCTGCATTTCTGATCAATTCGCCGACACCCGCCGCCTCGCCGGCCTCCCCGTCGAGCAGGTCCTCATGCCCCACGCCGACCACGTCTTCAACACCCCCGCCCTCAAACAAGAGCTCTACGAAACCCTCCACGCCTGGCTCACCCGCCAAGTGACCTAATCACCCCGCCGCCTTGACCTAAGCCCAGGCATGGCATGCCTGGGTTCTTCTGTAGTAATGACCATCAAGCCCTCCGCCGCCGCATCATCCCCACCCCCGCCGCCACCAGCACCCCCACCCCCCCCGGCTCCGGGATCATCAGCCCCCCGACATCCACCCCATTCCCCGCCAAGAACGCCACGAACGGGTTGATGTCCTGCACGTTGATCAGCCCATCCCCGTTAAGGTCCACCTGCGTCAGGTCGATCTCCGGATGGCTCGCGTGGAACGCCCCCGGGTCCGCCAGCGCCGCCACGAACGGGTTGATGTCCTGCACGTTCACCAGGTCATCCCCGTTGAAGTCCCCCGCCTTGAAGTAACGCAGGTACCCCGCCTCCCCGTCACCCAGCGACGCCAGACTCAGCATGATCTGCCGTCCCTGCACCGTCACCGACGCCTCCACCAGCGCATCCTCCTCCGGGATCAGCGTCGCATAAACGCCCGCCCCCTCCAGCGACGTCAGCGTCTGCGCGCCCGACCCGCCCAGCAGCATGTTGTTCGCCATCCCGCGCAGCAGCAGGGGGGTGATCACGCCCACCTCTCCCGCCCCCACCTGCGGGTCATTCACGCTCTCCTGGCTCAGGTTCACCACGATGAGCATGTCCATCCCCGGGAAATCCTGGGCGTACCCGCCCACCCCCGTGTCCACCCGATACACCGCCGCCACCGCGTTCGCCGGTTTCGCGCCCGTCACCCCCGCCAGCGACGGATCGCTCGCCGTCATATTGAGCAGCCCATAGATGTCCGCCCCGCCCACCAGGTCCGGGATGTAAGGCGTCATCGCCCCACCCACCACGAACGGATTCCCATCCACCGGCCCACCCACGCCGAGCAGCGTCTCGACCCCCTCGAGCGTCCCCCCGGATGAGATCTGGATGTTCTGCCCGAGGATAAACTTCCCGTTCTGCCCCTGGTTCCCTCCGTCCCCTGCCGCGCCGCCGCTGGTGTTCACGTGCGTCCCCGCCACGTCGATCAGCGAGCCTACCACGCGCACCGTCCCACCAGCACCGCCGCCGCCCCCGCCTCCCGCCGCGCCATCGCCGCCATACCCCCCATGACCCCCGCTCCCCCCGTTGCCCCCGTCGCCGCCCGCGCTCCCGTTGCCGCCCAGCCCAGCGGTCCCGCTGCCGCCGCTCGACCCTGTATAGCCACTGCCCCCCGCCTGCCCCGCGCTGCCGCTCGCCGACCACGTCGCGCTCTGCCCGCGGAGCTTGCCCAAGACGATCACCTCGATCGCCCCGCCGCCGTTCCCGCCGCCTCCACCCTCGCCCCCGTCCCCGCCATGTCCCCCGTACCCGCCCTGTCCACCGCCCCCGCCATTGCCCCCGCGCGCCCCGGCCGTGAACAGGCTCGCTTGTTGACCCCCGCCGCCGCCCCCGCCCCCGCCACCCGATCCTCCCGCGCCACCGCCGCCACCCGCGCCCCCGCTGCCCCCGCCGCCGCCACCGCCCGCCGTCAGCTCGTTGGTCGTGCTCTGATTCGTCCCTGCCATCCCCGCGTTCGCCGTCCACGCGCTTGTCCCGTCCTGCCCGAACCCACCGATCCCGCCCACCGACCCGTTCTGACTCGGCGCCCCGCCCGGCCCGCCCGGCCCGGACGTATTGCTCGACCCCCCGAATCCCCCGTAGGTCTCGTACCCGCCCGAGCCCCCGCTCTCTTCTAACCCATATCCCGCCTGACCCGCGCTTCCCGCACCGCCGCCCTCGCCCTGATACCCACCCGTCCCTTCCTGTCCTTCCGTCCCTGGCCCGCCCCATCCCCCGCTCCCATACGGCGCCGAGCCCCCCACGCCACCGATGCCCCCGGGCCCGCCGTACGCGCCCGATCCGCCCGACGCGCCCAGCCCCGCCACGCCTCCCCCGCCTCCCGCGCCACCGCCCGCCCCGGCGCTTCCAAGGGTGGCCGATACATTGAAGCTCACCCCGTCGAGCACCGCGTTGTTCCCCACGTAGATCGACAGCGGCCGCTCGCCCTGCCCCGCGATCGTGTCCCCCGGGCTCAGCACCAAGTCCCCGAAGATCACGAAGCGTGCCACCCCGTCGACCACCGACGCCCCATACCCCACCCCGTTGATCGTCCCATTCTCGTGGTTCACCCCATCCCCGCTGACCGTCACATTCGTCGTGTCGAACGTGATCACCGCCGCCCCCGTCGGTCCCGGCGTCGCCAACACCCCGATCGCTCCCGCCATCACCGCCAGCCCGCCGCGCAGGTGCATACCCACCGCCCGCCTGATCTTCGTCATGCTTTTCATGGCCATGGTCCTTGTCCGCAAGAAATGCCGCTCGTTCGACACTGCCCCCTCTCACTGACACTAACGGACAAATAAGACCGATGTCAATCCTGAATTCCCCTAGCTCTCTAGGAATTAATCGCTTATGTGCCGAAACGAAAAAGCCCCGTCATGCGGGGCCTTCGTTCCTCAAGATTCAGCTCTTTACGCCCTCACGCCGCCTTCTTCATCGCCGGCTGGCTCAGGTACCGATTCAGCCGCTGCCGATCGCTCTCCCGCGTGAATCCCTCGAACGACATCCCCATCCGCATCGGACCGCCGAACTCCCGGTCATCGTGCACCCGCACCACCCGACCGCTCGCCTGGAACGTCGTGTGGTGGAACCCCGGCAGCATCGCTCGAACCTCGATCTCCGTCCCCGGCTCCAGCGCCGAGTCCAGCTCGAAACGCATCCCCGTCTGGCTGATGTCGTAGATGTAGCCGATCCACCGGTAACGTTCATTCCCCTTGGCTCGGACCCGAACTAGCGTGTACATCGCGGGCAAAGCATATCGCGGTGATTCGCGCCGCTCGGCATTCGTCCGGCCAGCCATGGTGGCACTCCTAGGCTCGAGGTGGGGGAACGCTCGCGCTTACTCCATCGTCAAGAGCATCGGGTGGGTTTATGACGTTCAGGAAATTTGGGCCAACAACAACCGTTCTTATGGGTCAAGCCCCCTCGCCAACCGGACCGATAACTACACCAGGTCCGCCGCGCGATCCGCCTGAACCGCGGTCAGCCGCACGCGACCAAAAACGCAGTGGAAAGACCCCCCGATGACCGACTCCTCCGAGATTTTTGCCACCCTCACCCCCACCCACCCCCGACCCGGCGGCCTGCTCCTCGTCGGCACCGCCTCCACCCTCCGCCAGCTCCGCCTGACCCTCCACCTCGCCAGCCAATCCGCCCACGTCATCGGCTGCCTGACCGGCCCCGGCAAGGGCCAATCCTCCGCCTCCGGCAAGCTCCGCATGCTCGGCTCATGGGACGCCGCCTCCGTCGATCGCGCCCTCTCCCTCGGCCCCATCGCCCAGGCCCTGATCTGCCTCCC
>JADZET010000205.1 GCA_020850375.1 Phycisphaeraceae bacterium
AGTTGGCAAACCGCATCGCGTCGCCGAAGGAGACGTAGTTGACCGGGCGGTTCACTAAGTCCGGGGCGACGGTGTAGACATAGCTGCCCCATGATCCGCTACGGGTGATCCCGCAGCCGAGGACGTCCGTGCGCGCCATGTCCCTGTTGTAGAGGCCGTAGGGGTCGTCGTGCGCCTCGGCGTTGAGGAAGGCGGTGTACTGGCCGGCAGTGACCTCGTACTTGCCGATGCTGTAGGTGTAGCTGACCCGGCCGTAGAGGTTGCCGGTGGCGAGGTCTTTGGGGTTGCCGGGGTTGCCCACCGGCACGGTCTCGATGGTGATGGCGGCGGGAACGGCCGTCACCGATAGCAGAGCGGAGGCGACGATAACCGCCATGGTGCTAAGGGATCGGGAAGAAAGCATGTTTTTTACCCCGGGCAGGAAGAACTGCTTTTCGCTGGCGTTGTGCCCGTGACGGACTGCGAGAAGGGGCGCGAAGCTGTGGGTGCGGGGCAGTTACTTGGGATGCGGAAGCGGCTTTCATGATACCTCGCGTGGGGGTGGGAGAGAAGGGGAAATGAAGGCGGCGGCGGGTGAGCGGCGATCTTCGATCGCCCGCTAAACGGGGGAGGGTGACGGGGGGTGAAAGTGGGTAAGAAGCAGGGGGGAACCCAGGCATGCCCCCCCGGAAGAGGTTTGGGCTTAGGTGGGGGTGTGGGGGGGGCGGCGATGTGGGTATTACCCGGGGCTTGCGCCCCGGCTTGGAGGAGGGTGAGGGGCGAGGTGTGTGGGGTCAGCGTTGGAGACGGTGGCGCTGGTTGACGGAGGCGTGGGGGATCAGGCCTCGGCGGCTGTTGCGGATGAATTCGACGAGTTCGAGCAGGAGGTCGTGGGCTTCGGGCTGGCCGTCGCGGGCGAGCTCTTGGGCGCGGTCGGCGATGAGGTCGGTGGCGACGGGGATGGTGTGCTGTTCGAGGAAGAGGGTCTCGAAGGCGGCGCGGACGTGGTCGATGGCGGGGCGTGGGGTGCCGGCGCGGCGGAGGCCGACGACGTTGATGCCCATGAGGTTGTTGATGCCGGAGCACATGGCGAAGGGGGGGACGTCCTTGGTGGCGCCGCTGAGTCCGCCGAGGAAGCAGAGCCGGCCGAGCCGGCAGATCTGGTGTACGGCGGCGGCGCCGCCGAGGTTGACCTGGTCGGCGATGACGGCGTGTCCGCCGACGAGGGAGTTGCTGGCGAGGATGCAGTGACTGCCGACGACGGCGTCATGGCCGATGTGGGCGGAGGTCATCATGAGGTTGTCGCAGCCGAGTCGGGTGGGGTGTTCGGCTTGGCTGGCGGCGTGGATGGTGACGGACTCGCGGAGCTGGTTGCGGTCGCCGATTTCGACGCCTGCGGTGGGGCTTTGGGGGTTGAACTTTCGGTCCTGGGGCGGGAAGCCGAGGCAGACGTTGGGGTAGAGGATGTTGTCTCGGCCGAGGGTGACGGGTCCGTGGAGGTAGACGTTGGCGATCAGGCGTGTGCCTGGGCCGATGACGGCTGGGCCGTCGATGGTGCAGTTGGGGCCGATCGAGACGTCCTCGGCGAGCTTGGCGCGGGGATCGACCGAGGCGGTGGGATGAATGTGAGGCATCCAGAAACTCCAACCGACGACCGCGTGTGGCGTGGACGGCCTGAGGCGATCCTTTTTAGGGGGGCGCGTGTCGGCCGGTGGCGGCGAGGCGGGGGGCCTCGCTGGCAGGCCGTTATCATAAGGATGGCGGGGCGGGATGCCAGTCCGGGGGCGTGTGAGGGGGAGCAGGCGAACAGGGGAGCAGGGGACGGCGATGGGTGATAGGTCTTTTGAGGTGATGGATTTGGGGCTCGTGCGTTACGAGCGGGCGGTGGCGTTGCAGCGAGAGGTTCATGAGGAGGTGGTCGGGGGGGGGGCGATGCGGGTGATCGTGTGCGAGCATGAGCCGGTGATCACGGTGAGCCAGAGGAAGGGGGCGAGGGAGCATGTGGTGGCGGGGGCGGGGGAGCTCGAGCGGATGGGGATCGAGGTTTGCGAGACGGATCGCGGGGGGGATGTGACGTATCACGGGCCGGGGCAATTGGTGGTTTATCCGATCGTGCGGCTCAATGAGCTGGGGCTGAACGTGGGGCGGTATGTGAGGCTGTTGGAGGAGGCGGTGATCGGGGCGCTGGGGGGGTGGGGGACTGAGGGGGTCAGGGATGAGCGGGATCGGGGGGTGTGGGTGACGGCGGGGACGCCGTCAGAGGGTAGAGAGGAGAGAGGAGAAAGGAGAGAAGAGGGGAGCACGGCGAAGATCTGCGCGATCGGGGTTCGGGTGAGCCGGGGGGTGACGATGCATGGGCTGGCGCTGAATGTGGAGCCGAAGATGGAGCACTTCGGGGCGATCGTGCCTTGCGGGCTGGTGGGGCGGGGGGTGACGAGCATGAAGCGGGTGCTGGGGGAGAGGTGCCCGGGGAGGGGGGAGGTCAAGAGGGGGGTGATCGCGGCGCTGGAGGAGATGTTGAGAAAGACAACCCAGGCATAGCCATGCCTGGGCTTAGGATGGCGGGCCTAGAATCGAGGGGGCAGTTTGGTAGAGGTTGATGCTGTGGGCAGCGATGTTGTTACGGAGCGAGTCAGGCGGCTTGAGGCGCGGCGACGGCTGCGGGCGCGGCTGCGACACGCGGCGGTGACGCGGATGGCGATGCGGCTGAGCGGGGGGCGCGTGCGCGAGGGCAAGACGCTGCGTCGGGTGCGGATGGTTGAGCACGTGGTGGAGGTGGGGGGGCTGGACGAGCGGTTGTCGGGGCTGCGGATCGCGCACCTGAGCGATCTGCACGTGGGGGAATTGCTGGGGCTCGAGCAGTTGACGGGGATCATCGACGCGACCAACGGGTTAGAAGCGGACCTGATCGCGGTGACGGGGGATTTCGTTGATCTGCATCACGACGTGCTCGAGGGTGTGACGCGCGAGCTGCTGCGGCTGCGGGCGGCGGGGGGTGTGTTCCTGGTGATGGGGAACCATGATTACCTGGTGGACGGGCGGAAGGTGGCGCGGGCGTTGCGCGGGGCGGGTCTGGAGGTGCTGATCAATGAGGCGCGGCGGGTGTCGGTGCGCGGGAGCGAGGTGGTGGTGGGGGGGATCGACTACGAGCATCGGAAGCGTGAGCTGAGGCGGCTGGTGGGGGAGGCGTGTGAGGGGGAGGACGGGCCGTACCTACCGGCGGAGGCGGGGGCTGAAAAAGATGGGGGGGCGGGGGAGCACGGGGCGCTGCGGGTGTTGCTGGCGCATCATCCGCATGCGTTTGACGCGGCGGCGGCGATGGGGGTGGAGCTGACGCTGAGCGGGCACACGCACGGGGGGCAGGTGGTGGTGGCGACGCGGCGGGGGCGGAGCGGGCGGGGGTCGTACAGCTTGGGGGGGCTGACTTGCCGGTATCCGCATGGGCTGTACCGGTGGGGGGAGAGCTACCTGCACGTGACGGCGGGGGTGGGGACGTGGTTCCCTTGGCGGGTGCGGTGCCCGGCGGAGATCGGGTGTCTGACGGTGGTGGTGGGGGAGAAGGGGGCGGGGGCGAGGGTGATGAAGCGGGCGCGGCATGTGGCGGGGTGAGGCCCCGGGCGCCGGAAGCGAGAAGAAGAAACCCAGGCATGCCCCCCGGAAGCAAAAAAAGTAACCCAGGTATGCCATGCCTGGGCTTAGGACGAGGGTGTTGGTGGGTGAGCGGCGATCTTCGATCGCCCGCTAAACGGGGGCGAGGTTTTAGACGGCGAGTAGACCCTCGAATTGGCCGAAGAGGATGTAGTGTTCGAGGCCGGTGGCGAAGGTTTTGCCTGGGCCGACGTCGGCGGCGACGTAGGGGTTGTTCAGGAGGTAGGCGGTCTCAAAGAAGTAGGGGCTGAAGCGACGGGACTCGAACTGGCCGGCGGCGAGGAAGTGGTCGAAGCCGGAGGACCAAATTTTGCCTGGGCCGGTGTCGGCGGCGACGTCGGGGTTGTGGGCGAGGTAGGTCTGCTCGTCGAAGAGGGGGATGATGGGGCGGGACTCGGAGCGGCCGAAGAGGAGGTAGTGCTCGAAGCCGGACTTGTGGAGTCCTGAGGCGACGGCGGAGGCGACGTCGGGGTTCATGGCGAGGTAGAGGTGTTCGTCGAAGACCTTTGAGAAGTCGTGGGCCTGGGTCTGGCCGTAGCGGGCGAAGTGCTCGAAGCCGGAGGAGTAGACGTTGTTGACGACGGCGACGGCGATGTCGTAGTGTTGCGTGAGGTAGAAAGACTCCGAGTAGAAGAGATTGGGCTGGCGGCCCTCGAATTGGCCGACGGCGATGAAGTGGTCGAAGGCGGTGGGGTAGGTGTTGCCTGGGCCGACGAGTGCGGCGACGTCGGGGTTGTATTGGAGGTAGAAGGCCTCGTCGAAGAGGTTGGCGCCGCCGGCGAAGGGAACGGTCTGGCCGGCGAGGCGGGCGGTGAAGGCGTTGATGTCTTGGGCGTTGATCAGGCCGTCGCCGTTGGGGTCGACCAGGGCGAGGACGGCGTTGGGGTATTGCTGTTGGTAGGCAGGGAGGCTGGTCATGGCCAGGACGAAGGGGTTGATGTCCTGGACGTCGACGCGGCCGTCGAGGTTGAAGTCGGCGGGGGTGCCGAGGTAGGTGGACTCGTAGGCGCCGATATCGACGGCGAAGCCTTGGACGCGGGGGTTGCCGTCGATGTCGGTGAAGAGGGTGAGGGGGTCGTTGGGGTCGTTGATGAGATTGGGCAGGCCGGCGTCGCGGCAGGGGCTCGAGGGGCGCAGGCGCAGGTCGCCGAGGTCGTCGTCAGCGGTGCCCCAGTGGTTGTCGGGGCCTGGGGAGGGGTTGCGGACGAACTCGGGGTTGCCGCCGATGAAATTGGCGGAGCCGGAGTAGGGGGTCGCGACGTAGATGGAGGCGAGGATGGAATTGTTGAGGGTCAGGGGGATGTCGGTGCGAAGGTCGGAGGGCTGGTCGAAGTCAAAATTGGCGGTGATGGTGCAGTGGATGATGGTGAGGGAGCTGCCGTGGGCGGTCAGGCCGCCCCAGGTGTTGCCGGAGATGACGGAGTTGAGGAGGGTGAGGGAGGAGTCGTTGACGTAGATGCCGCCGCCGTCGCCCCAGTAGAGGCGGTTGGCTTGGATGGCGCTGGCGACGAGGGTGACGTGGGCGCCGTCGGTGATGAGGATGCCGCCGCCGAAGCCCATGCCTGGGTTGCCGTGGGTGAAGGTCAGGCCGGTGACGGTGACGTCGGCGCCGATGACCAGCAGGGCGCGTGAGCGCAGGTCGGCGTCGAGGGTGAGCAGGCCGGCGCCAGGTCCGGTGAGGGTCAGGTCGTCAGTGATCGAGAGCTGGGCGCCGTCGAGGGTGATGACGACGGGGCCGGAGGCGAAGAGGGAGGGGAGGAAGGTGATGGTGTCATGATCGCCGCCGGCGGGGGCCTCGTTGACGGGGGCGTTGGAATTGGCGGCGAGGAGGGCTTCGCGGAGGGTGAGGTGTCCGTCGGCGGCGACGGTGTCGAGGAGGGAGTCGATGACGTAGGTTGTGCCGGGGGCGATGGGGGCGGCGCCCTCGTAGGCGCCGATGTCGACGACGGCGTCCTGGATTCGCGTGTTGCCGGCGAGGTCGGAGGTCAGGGGGTTGTCCTGTGCGTCGAGGGCGAGGGCGTTTTGTCCGGCGTTGAGGGCGGGGCTGTTGTCGGCCAGGCGGAGGTCGCCGAGGTCGTCGTCGTCGGTGGCCCAGCGGTCGTCGGGGCCGGGAGAGGGATTGCGGAGGAACTTGGGGTTGCCGCCGATGAGGCTGGATTGGCGGGTGAATGGGCCATGGATGCTGTCGACGGCCCGGTTGAGGGCGACGATGGAGTTGTTCAGGGTCAGGCTGCTGCCCGCGGCGGCGGAGTGGTAAAGGCCGCCGCCTTCGCCGTCGGTCTCGCCCTCGCCGAAGGCCTGGTTGCCGACGACGGTGCACTGGGTGAGGATGGCTTGTCCGCCGGAGACGTAGATACCGCCGCCGGTGTCGGCGCTGTTGCCGGCGATCAGGGAGTTGGTCAGGGTGACGGAGCTGTTCTGGTCGAGGTAGATGCCGCCGCCGGCGCCCCAGCTGTTGTGGGCGACGTTGCGGATGATCTGGCAGTAGGCGAGGGAGAGGTCGCCGGAGATGACGCTTATGCCGCCGCCGTTGGCGGAGGCGTAGACGGGGTAAGCCGCCTGGTAGTCGGAGAAGCTGGTGGTCACGACGCAGTGGTCGAGCGAGACGTCGGCGCTTGAGACGAGCAGGGCGCCGCCGCCGGTCTCGTCGGCGGCATAGCCGTCGGCGAGGGTGAGGTCGGCGATCGAGACGTCGATGCCCGGGCCCTGGATGTTCAGGACGCGGGAGAGGTGGTTGGCGCTGAGGGTCAGGAGGTCGCTACCGGGGCCGGTGAGGGTGAGGCTATCGGTGATGGTCAGCTCGGCGCCGTTGAGGATCAGGGTGGCGTGTCCGCCGGTGAAGAGGGAGGGGGCGAAGGTGATGGCGTCGGCATCGGCGGCGCTGCCGGCGGGGGCTTCGTGGACGGGGGTGTTGGTGTTGGCGGCTTGGAGGGCTTCGCGGAGGGTGAGGTGGCCGTCGTCGGCGACGGTGTCGAGGAGGGAGTCCACCACGTAGGCGGTGCCGGAGAGGAGGAGGCGAGGCTCGAGGGTTTCGAGGGAGGGACGGAGGGGGTGGGATGACATCGCGGAACTCCCGGCGGCGAAGGGGTGGGCGGGAAAGGAGGACGTCCATGGGCGAGGGCGGATGAGACGTGAAGCAATGAATTGGATGGAGTTTACCGCGAATAAGAGGATTTGTCCATGGTTTTAGGATGAATTGGGGTTCATAAGAGGGATCAGAGGGGGCGAGAGGAAAGGGAGGGGTAAAATGGGAAAGTGGGTGGGGGTTGTGAGAGGGAGGGAAAGGCACCCAGGCATGCCATGCCTGGGCTTAGGAGGGGGGGCTGGTGTCTGGCAGGGGGCGTGAGAGGTTTGGATATGGCGAGCGTGGATGCGATGCACGAGGCGCGGTGGTGGCACAGGACCGAGGATGGGAGGGTGATGTGCGAGCTGTGCCCCCGGAAGTGTGCGATCCCCGAGGGGGTGCGGGGGTTTTGCTTTGTGCGGCAGAACGTGGGGGGGAGGCTGGTGCTGACGACGTATGGGCGGAGCAGCGGGTTCTGCATTGATCCGATCGAGAAGAAGCCGCTGAATCATTTTTTGCCGGGGACGGCGGTGCTGAGCTTTGGGACGGCGGGGTGCAACCTGGGGTGCAAGTTCTGTCAGAACTGGGATATCTCCAAGGCGAAGGAGATTGATCGTGCGGGGGAGACGGCGGGGCCGGAGGCGATCGTCAGGGCGGCGAAGGAGAGCGGGTGCCGGAGCATCGCGTTTACTTACAACGATCCGGTGACGTGGGCGGAGTATGTGATCGATACGGCGAAGGTGGCGCGGGCGGAGGGGATCAAGACGGTGGCGGTGACGGCGGGGTATATCTCGGCGGAGGCTCGGCCGGCGTTTTATGAATACATCGATGCGGCGAACGTGGATCTGAAGGCGTTTTCCGAGCAGTTCTACAAGACGATTACGCTGAGCCACCTTGAGCCTGTGCTCGAGACGCTCAAGTGGTTGAAGCACGAGTCGCGGGTTTGGTTTGAGATCACGACGCTGCTGATTCCCGGGGAGAATGACTCGGTGGAGGAGGTGGGGCGGATGTGCGAGTGGATCGTGAGGGAGCTTGGGACGGATGTGCCTGTGCACTTCACGGCGTTCCATCCGGACTACAAGATGATGGATCACGCGGCGACGCCGGCGGAGGTTTTGCTGCGGGCGCGGGAGCAGGCGATGAGGGCGGGGATGGAGTATGTGTATGTGGGGAATGTGCACTCGCGCGAGGGGCAGAGCACGTATTGCCCGGGGTGCGGGGAGGTGTTGATCGAGCGGGATTGGTATGAGCTGGGGCGGTATGGGATGCGGGGGGACGCGTGCGGGAGGTGCGGGCGGAAGGTGGCGGGGGTGTTTGATCCGCGGGGGGCGGGGGATTGGGGGCGGAAGCGGGTGGGGGTGCGGATCGGGGGGCGGTAGGGGGGGCATGGCCGTTGTGCACTGATTCGGAGACGTCCCGGAGGCGGGGCGTTTTTTATAGGTTGTGTGAGAAAAGGATTGACGGGGCGTGTGATGAGGATATGCTGGCAAGAAAGAGCAAGACAAAATCAAAATTTATTTTTTGTGTGCGTCGTGCTCCACCGTCACGGTGGGATTGAACATCTCGAAGAAGAAGGAGTCGGAACATGAGGTTGAGCCAGTGGCTGGCGGTGTCGGCGGTGACGTTGGGGCTGGCGGCGGGGCAGACGCGGGGGTTGTCGGTGGGGGTGAATCCGCCGGGGGTGCTGACGGAGGCGGATGCGGTGGAATTGCAGGTCGGGACGGACTCTTGGCAGACGACGCAGAAGGATGTGTGGTGGGATGGATCGACGGTGATGGTGCAGATCGGGGCGACGCCGTCGATCTGGTGGGACCTGTTCACGACGGCGGACGTGGGACAACTGATGGCGGGCGAGTATGCGTACTCGGTGACGATCAACGCGCTTCCCGCGATGACGGGGTCGTTCCACGTGTACCTGGACACGGGGGCGGGGGACTTCAACGGGGACGGCACGGTGAACGTGCAGGACATCAACCCGTTCGTAATGGCGATGACGGACGCGGCGGGATGGCAGGGGGCGTACCCGGACGTGGCGATGGAGCTGGCGGACCTGACGGGTGAGGGGACGATCGACGTGCAGGACATCAATCCGTTCGTGGAGATGCTGGCGGGCGGGGCGGCGAGTGATCCCCTGGGAGAGTCGCTGGACTATACGGGGGGTGGTGTGGTGAACGTGCGGGACATCAACCCGTTTGTGGAGTTGCTTGCGGGGGCAGGGATTCCCGAGCCTGGGGCGGTGATTCCCGAGCCGGGGACGGTGACGGTGGTGCTGGTGGGGGCGATGGGGATGCTGCGAAGGCGGCGGTGAGGGCAAAGCGTGTACGTTTTCTCGGTTCGGGCATGCCATGCCCGGAGTTGTTCTTTTTGTTCATTGGGGTTGTTTGTCGGTTGATTGCAAGTAAAGTATTTTAGAGTAGTAACGATGTGCGATTTCATGATGCATGGGGGGCGAGAGGCCAAGGTCATGAAGGCAGTGGCGTGGATGGCGGAGCGTGGGCGTTGGGTGAGCGTGGCGGCGCTGATGGCGGGGGCTTGGTGGGGGCCTGGGGCGTGGGGGGCGTTGCCGGCTGCGAAGGTGGCGGTGACGGGCGACGCGGTGCCTGGGGGCGACGGGACGTTCTGGGTCCGGGAGGCGCGGCCGGGGTTTGGGTTGCAGGCTTATTACGGGGCGACGATCGACGACGACGGGACGGTGGAGTTCTCGCCGAACCTGGCGCGGGGGACGGACCCGGTCGAGACGTTCTCGTGGGATTCGTGGGCGCGGTGGCGGAACGGGTCGTATGAGCGGGTGCTGCTGCCGACGGAAGGTCTGCCGGGCGGGGCGGCGGGGCAGCCGGCGCACACGACGACGACATTCGAGACGGGACGGGGGGGATGGTCGCTGTTGTACGGGCAGAGGTCGGACGGGGCGACGGTGGGGCTGTGGCGGGTTTCGCCGGGCGGAGAGGTTCTGCCGGCGGTGATCGAGGGCGAGGTAGAGATCGCGGGTCTGGGGATGGGGACGGTCAGCAGCACCAGTCTGTTCATGGGCGGGCGGGCGGGGCTGAACCTGCAGGGGCAGATGGCGGTGCAGGCGAGCTTTGGCGGCAAGAGCGCGCTGTTGTACGGGGATGGAAGCGGGTGGGCGTCGCTGGCGCGGGTGGGGGATGCGGCGGGGGGCGAGCCGGCGGGATGGGTGTGGGACAATTTGGGGGCGGTGTCGCTCAATGACGCGGGCTTGGCGGCGTTTGTGGGTCGGAGCAAACAGGGGGCGATGACGCGGCAGGTGCTGGCGTTGGGTGAGCCGGGGGCGGTGACGATCCGGGCGAGGCAGTACGACGTGTTGGCGGGTAGTGATCAGAGGCTTGGAACGGTGACGTCGTCGGGTTTTCGTGCGCCGATCAACAACACGGGGAGCGTGCTGTTCGGGACGACGCTGGAGCGAGCGACGGGGTCGGGGTGGGAGGACGTGGGCAGGGCGTTGTGCGTGAGTCGGGCGACGGGGGTGGAGGTGGTGGCGAGGGAGGGTCAGGAGGCGGCGGGGATGGGCGTGGGGTGGGAGTGGGGCAGGAACGTGCTGGCGGGGCTGAACGGTCGGGACGAGATCTTGATGGCGGCGCAATTTCGCGAGGCGGGTCAGACGACGTTGGCGGGGACGGGGTTGTGGCTGCGCGGGGAGGCGGGGCAGTGGGTGCTGCTGGCGCGGACGGGGGCGTCGTTGGACGAGGCGAGTGGGCTGCCGGCGGTCTCGGGGATTGACGCGTTGGCGGCGGGACTGAACGGGGCGGGGCAGGTGGTGTTCACGGCGAGCTGGCGGGATGAGCTGAATCAGTCGATCGAGTCGCTGTGGGGGTATGACCCGACGGCGGGTCTGATGGAGGTGGCGAGGGTCGGTGAGTCGTGGGCGATTGGCGTGGGGGATTGGCGGACGATTTCGGCGATCCAGTTCCAGGGGGGATTGATGTCGGGCGGGGAGGATGGTTTGCCAAGCGGTCTGAACGATCGCGGGCAGGTTGTGTTTTCGTTGGAATTCACGGACGGGACGCAGGGGGTGTTTCTGACGGCGCTCCCCGAGCCGGCGGGGGTGATGCTCGTGATGATGGGGGCGATGGGGATGCTGCGGCGGCGGTGAGGGGATGCGATGAGGCAGATATTTGGACCCGGGGGCGGGAGGCCCCGGGCTTTTTTTTGCGCGGGGCGTGGGGAGCGTGGGGTTTGCGTTGAGGTTAGGGATCGGGGATAAAAAGGGGCTCGGTGGTTGGTGGGGTCAGGGGGTTTACGCCCGCGGGTGCGATCAGGATACCCAGGCATGCCATGCCTGGGCTTAGGCGCAGGTTCGAGGGTGTGCGCGTGGCTGGGTGGTGGTTTTACACACATGCTTTTTTTAGGAGCGAATGGATGCAGACGACGCTGGTGTTTCTGAAGCCCGACGCGGTGCAGCGGGGGCTGATGGGCAAGATCGTGACGCGGTTCGAGGAGAAGGGGTTGCAGATCGTCGGCGCGAAGCTGATGAAGGTCAGCCGGGAGCTGGCGGAGAAGCACTACGCGGCGCACAAGGGGAAGAAGTTCTATGACGGGCTGATCAAGTTCGTGACGTCGTCGCCGGTGTTCGTGATGGCGCTAAGGGGGAACAACGCGATCGAGATCAGCAGGAAGATGATGGGGGCGACGTTCGGGAGCAAGGCGGAGCCCGGGACGATCCGGGGGGATTACGGGGTGAGCAATTCGTTTAATCTGATCCACGGGTCGGACAGCGCGGAGGCGGCGGCGAGCGAAGTGGCGCTGTGGTTCGGGGCGGGGGAGATCGTGGAGTATGAGCGGGCGGTGCAGGGGTGGGTGTATGACATGGGCGGGGGATCGCCGGAGTGACGCGGATCGCCTAAGATCATGACATGGAACCCGGGGGCGGGAGCCTCCGGGTTTTTCTTTTGGACGTTTTTCAATCGAGAAGGAGCAGGACGATGAGGCGCGCGACTTGGGCGGTGGTCGGGATGCTGTGTGCGGTGGCGTGGGCGTCGTCGGCGTGGGCGGGGCAGGTGGAGGTGACGGCGCGGCAGGGGCGGAGCGTGCGCGGGTTGCTCGACGGGCAGGCGGTGCTGGTGCTGCGCGGGGACGCTTACGAGCGGGGGTACGCGCATGGGTACCTGGGGGCGAAGGAGATCCTCGGGTCGATGCAGGTGATGCTGCCGATCCTGGAGGGTCAGGCGCCGGGGACGTGGGAGGGGAAGTTCGTGCCGCTGATGGCGAGGTTTGAGTTTTCTGAGCGGGATCAGAAGAAGTTGGCGGGGATGCTGGCGGGGATCCGGGCGGCGCTGCCGGAGGCGACTGACCGGATGCTCGAGACGCTCGGGCGCGAGGTGACGGTGGAGGATTTGAAGGTGAATCAGTGCCTGGGTGACATCCTGGGGATGGCGTGCAGCTCGTTCTCGGTGTGGGGGCCGATGACGGAGGACGGGCAGGCGGTGACGGCGAGGAATCTGGATTACATCGCGTTCCCGGTGCGTCAGTACTCGGTGATCGTGGCGGAGGAGCCGACGGAGGCGGGGGTGAAGAAGACGATTGACCTGGCGTTCTTCGGTGGGGTGGGGGCGTCGACGGTGATGAACGAGGATGGGCTGTTCGTGGCGATCCATGACGGGCACGTGAAGGTGGCTGGGCCGGAGGGGGCGAAATTCACGGCGCGGGTGCTGGCGCTGCGGGCGGCGGTGGAGACGGCGGACCCCCGGAAGGGGGCGGACGGGATCGCGGAGAAGCTGCGTGGGCGTCGGCCGGGGATGTCGACGAGCTTTCACGTGAGCTGCCCGATCGTGGAAGGGGTGAAGGAGACGGAGCCGGGGGTGATCGAGTGGGATGGAAGGTTGAAGGACGGGGGCGTGACGGTGCGGCGGGGGAAGATGACGGGGGGGAGCGTGGGGCTGGTGTGCACGAATCACTTCGCGCAGCGCGAGGATGAGGGGGCGGGGGGTAACTCGGTCGAGCGGTTCACGACGCTGACGCGGGACCTGCGCACGGCGGGGGGGCAGAAGGAGAAGGTGGGGCTGGAGGAGGCGAAGGGGATGCTCGACGCGGTGGGGAGGAACGGTGAGCGGGTGACGTTTCTGAGCTGCGTGGTGTGGCCGGCGAAGCGGGAGATGGTGTTGGGGATCTCGCCGGAGCAGGGGGTTTCGGCGACGAAGGCGGGGAAGTGGGTGGAGTTTGGGTGGGGGGAGATTTTTGGGGCGGAATGATCTGCCCCGGAAACGAATTCTGGTTTATCCATCAAGACAACCCAGGCATAGCCATGCCTGGGCTTAGGTGGGCGCTGATTGGGGGATGAGTTAGAGGCCGGCGATTTGGGCGGTGGTTTGGAAGTCGCGGGCGCCGGCGTTGCCGCCGAGGGCGGTGACGCAGCAGGCGGCGGCGGCGGTGCCTAGGCGGCCGGCTTGGGGGATGGGGAGGCCCTTGATCAGGCCGGTGAGGAGGCCGGCGTAGAAGCAGTCGCCGGCGCCGGTGGTGTCGACGACGGGTCCGGGGGGGGTGCAGGAATCGACGTGGATGAAGTCGTTGGGGGCGGGGCTGAGCAGGACGCCGCGTGTGCCGCCGAGTTTGACGCCGAGGAGGCCGGGGGCGCCGCACCCCCGGAAGCGGGCGATGATTTTCTCGGGGTCGGTCAGGCTGGTCTGGTGGGTGGCTTCGTTGAGGGAGGGGACGTAGAGGTCGAGGTGGGGGAGGATTTTGTCGAGGGGCTGCATGGTGCCGCCTGAGCCGGCGGCGTCGAGGGCGGTCTTGCAGCCGGTCTTGCGGACGGCGGCGAAGACGGCGGGCATGTCGGGCTCGAGGGTGGGCAGGAGGGCGTAGTAGCCGAGGTAGAACCAGCGGGCCTTGGAGAAGAGGTCGAGGCGGTCGAGGAAGGCTTTCTTGTCGAGGCGGCCGGGGGCGCCGGGGCAGTGGAGGAAGGAGCGCTCGCCGGTGGGGTCGATGGCGACGACGGTGGTGGAGGTGGCGGCGGTGGGATGCACGAGGAGGGGGGCGGTGTCGACGTGCTCGGCCTCGAAGATACGGCGGATGACGGGGCCCCAGGCGTCGTTGCCGACGTAGGTGAATAGGCCGATCTTGAGGCCCAGGCGGGCCATGGCGATGCCGGTGTTGGCGGTGTTGCCGCCGGCGGAGACGGTCATGGGCTGGACGTCATGCAGGACGCCGCGGCCGATGGGCTCGTCGAGGCGGACGGGGCGGCAGAGCATGTCCAGGACGCAGGTGCCGGCGACGATGGCGTCGTGGGAGGGGGAGGAAGTTGAGGGCATGGGGGAAAAGTATAACGGGCGGGGGAAAGTCAGGAAGACAACCCAGGCATGCCATGCCTGGGCTTAGGACGGGGTGTGTGGTGCATCAGATGTTGGGGGTGATATGGGCGGCGGTGTAGAGCCACCAGCGGGCTTGCTGGGCGCGGGGGGTGGTGGCGCCTTTGGGGGCTTGGCGGAGGCAGTAGAGGGTGAAGCGCCAGCGGGCGGGGGGATCGTCGTTGGATTCGGCGAGGATCTTGAACCAGTGGCGACGGAGGTAGAGCTCGCCGGAGCCGGACTCGGGGGAGCTGGACTTCCAGGCTTCGAGGAGTTCGGTGACGTGGTATTCGGTATCGCGCCAGGTGAAGCGGGCGGGGAGGCCGGGTTCGCCGGCGGCCATGGCGGCGGCGTCGAAGGAGCCGGGGGTGGGGTGGATGGGCTCGCTGATGAAGGGGTCGTGGGGGGTGGACATTTCGTCAATGCACCCAGGCATGGCAATGCCTGGGCTTGGCAGAGAGGGTTAGATGGTGGCGGTGGGGCGGTGGTGGTAGATGAGCCAGTAGATGGTGGGGATGACCAGGAGGGTGAAGGCGGTGGAGACGAATAGGCCGAAGATCAGGGCCCAGGCGAGGCCGGAGAAGATGGGGTCGAGGGTGATGGGCCAAGCGGCTAAGAGGGCGGTGCCGGCGGTCAGGAGGATGGGGCGGAAACGGACGGCGCCGGATTGGAGGATGGCGTCGCGGAGGGATTGGCCTTCGCGTTGGGCGGCGTGGATGAAGTCAATTAAGAGGATGGCGTTGCGGACGGCGATGCCGGCCAGGGCGATCATGCCGATCATGGCGGTGGCGGTGAAGAAGACGGGGTTGGCGTAGCCGGCGATGGGATGGTTGAGCAGGAGGTTGAGGAGCCAGAAGCCGGGCATGATGCCGAGGATGGTGAGCGGGATCGAGACCATGAGGATCAGGGGCATGGCGTAGCTGTTGGTTTCGTAGACGAGCAGGATGTAGATGCCGAGGCATGCGGCGGCGAAGGCGAGGCCTAAGTCGCGGAAGGCGTCGACGGTGATCTTCCATTCGCCCTCGCCGGTCCAGACGAGGTTGAAACCCCCCGGAACGATGGGTCCGGCGGTTGTCGAGCCGGGCTGGAGATCCGTGTGCATGGCGAGGATGGCGTCGACGGGGGCGATGCCGGCGTTCTCGGCGAAGATGTAGGCGAGGGGGCGGAGGTTCTTGTGGTAGATGGTGGGGTCGTAGGTGGTGGTGTCGAAGCGGCCGAGCTCGCGGAGTTGGATCGGCGTGCCGGAGGTGGTGGGGAGGTAGAGGTTGAGCAAGGCGTCCACGCTGGAGCGCTGGGGCTCGGGGAGGCGGAGGATGACGGGGAGAGGCGCAAGCTCGCGGGGGTTGTGCAGGTAAGTTGGGGTGGCGCCTGAGAGCCAGGACTGGAGGTCGGCGGCGATCTGCATGTCGGAGAGGCCGGCGAGGTTGGCTTTTTCGTCGTCGGTCTGGAAGGAGAGGCGTGTGACGGGGTCCTCGACGGTGGAGTCGACGTCGACGACGCCGGGCTGCTGGTTGAAGCGGGCTTCGACTCTGCGGGCGACGGCCTGGAGGTCGGCGTAGGAGGCGGTGTCGGGGCCGTAGAGCTCGGCGGTGAGGGTGGCGATGACGGGGGGGCCGGGGGGCTGCTCGACGAGCTGGAGCTTGGCGCTGTGGCGGCGGGCGATGGCGGTCAGGTCGTCGCGCAGGCGGAGGATGATCTCGTGGGATTGCTGGGCGCGGGAGCGCTTCTCGAGGAGGTTGACGCGGATCTCGGCGAGATTTGGCGCGTGGCGGAGGTAGTGGTGGCGGACGAGGCCGTTGAAGTCCATGGGGGAGGCGTGGCCGACGTAGGTGGTGAGGTTGGTGACTTCGTTGACGGCCACGAGGTAGCGGGCGAGTTCGTCGGTGACGGCGGCGGTGGCCTCGAGGGTGGCGGACTCGGGCATGTCGATGACGAGCTGGAACTCGTTCTTGTTATCGAAGGGGAGCATCTTGAGGGGGACGCGGCCGGTCAGGGGCAGGAGGCAGGCGAGGACGAAGAGGACGGCGGTGACGGCGAGGAGGGCCCAGGCGAGGGCGCGGCGGTCGAGGAGGGGGCGCATGGCGGCGGCGTAGAGTCGGTAGATGGGCGTGGCGGTGAGGGGGGTCTCGGGGTGGTCGTCGGAATTGTGGGGTTTGAGGAGGTGGCGGCTCATCCAGGGGGTGATGGTGAAGGCAACGAGCATGCTCATGAGCATGGCCAGGGGGACGTTCAGGGCCATGGGGCGCATGTAGGGGCCCATCATGCCGGTGATGAAGAACATGGGGAGGAAGGAGACGATGACGGCGAGGGTGGCGAGGATGATGGGG
>JADZET010000206.1 GCA_020850375.1 Phycisphaeraceae bacterium
ACGCGGATGCTCTTGTAGTAGGTCTGGTGGTCGAGCCGGCCCGAGGCGTAGTTGTAGCCCGAGGAATTGCCTGCCGCGATGTTAAACGGCATGTTCAGGCAGCGGGCGATCTCGTTGAGAATCTCCTTCTTGAACTCGCCGTAGGTCGTGGCGGGTTGCTCCGCCGTGATCTGCCCAAGCTTCCAACCGCCCGGTAACACAGTGGCCATCCGCCGCTCGAGCTCGACAATGTCCATGGGCTCGACACTCTCCGCCTCCCCGTTGGCCGGGGCGTCGGTGTAGAGCACCGCCGCGAAGTCCGCCGCCGTCTCAGCCGCCGCGATCACCGCCAGTGTGTAACGCCGGAGTTGGGCGAAGAGCGGCAATGCCGGCGTGATGTCGGGAATCCCCCGCACCTGCCCGGGCCGATCCACACGGAAGTAGTGGACCATCGCGCTGGCTGGCACACGCTCAAAGTCGTCCAGCCCGCGGGCATAGGTCGCGTCACCTGGGTGGCGCCGGAGCATGTGGTACTCGACGGGGTTGCCGAAGCGGTCGAACGCAATCCCATCCGTCGTGTCGTCCGATCCCCGACCGAACCCCCAAGCCGGCGTGGCGATCTGATCCGCCTCAACCAACCGAACGTCCAATTGCACCGGATGGTCGATCGCCGGGTTACTCGTGAGCAAGGCAAACGCCTCGCCACTATCCGCCCGGGCCATCCGCATGGTGCGGAGCTTCTCGGCCAGGTTCACCGCCTCCGCCCAGTTGCCAAAGGCCTCCTCCACCCGCCGATTGGTCTCGGGCGTATCCGTGAGCATCTGCAAGCTCGGTCCCGTCCCCACCGTGTCGTTGGCCAGCGTCAGCACGATCCCCCGCGCATAGCTGTTGTTAGCCACCTCGTACCGAGCCCGGTTGCGCAGGATCCGCCGGACCTGGGGACTCAGCGCCGCGTTGGCCGACAGGCCGTCGGCATTGGCCCAGTGCCGCCGGTTCTCCTCATTCGTCACCGCCGCGTCGAAACGCCCCCGCACCAGCCGGGACACACCGGGAAAGGCCAGCAAAGGTCGCCGGCTCGAGGCGATTCTCTTCCGGGGGTTGAATGGCCACATTAGGCGGTCCCTCCCGGACTGATCTTGGCGAGCTTGATGCCCAATCCCTTCGCCCGGCTGGCCTTCTTCGACTCGAGGTATCTGTCCGCGGCGATCTGCTCGGAGAGCTTGTGCTGCTCGACGCTGACAGAATCGCTGCTGGCCTTGGCTGGGCCCTGGGCGTTGGTCTGGATCGCGTTGTCGAGAGTCTCGGCCACGTCCTTGCGGCTCCCGTGCGACGGCGTCATTGCCGTCATGGGGTTATTTGCCGCGAAGGGTGGTCTTTCGGACGGCAGAAGCAGGTGCAAACGAAGAACGTTCCAATACTGGAACTTTCAGTCACCGATGCGTTCGCGGGTGATCACCGGCCGGCCGCAGTGGCGGCAGATTCGCTTGCGAAGGATGTAATCGTGCTTGGCGCGGGTGTAGTAGGCGCGAAGGTCGCGGCACCCGCACTTGGGACAGGACAGACCGGTCTTTCGCAGCGGTGTCTTGGTCTCTGCATTCATCGTCCGCCCCTCTGGAGTTCCGAAAGCCTCACGCGCTGGCGCGGCTGTATGGAGCGAGATTCGACGCCCGCCAGCGCCGCGCCCTGGATCGACGCCCCGACGGCACAGCCCACCAGGCAGTCCAGCCAATGGTTGTCCGGGCGTGTGGCACGGAGTTTCCACTCGTCCACGGTTCGTCCCTGGGCGAGGGATTTCACGCGATACTCGGCTGTCAGATGGTCAGCCAGCAGACGGTGGGCTTTCTCGTCGCGGCCGAAGAGCGACAGACTTCCGGGGTCGCCCATGGCCACGGCCAGGCGGGCGTGGACAAAGCTCTTCCAGTAATTCGTGTCGATCAGGGCATGGCGAACTTGTCGACGGCCGACGGTGTTGGGGATGCGCCAATGCAGACCCACGCGGTCGCCACGCCTGCGCTTGTACTCGCTGAACGGGATGCTCGACGCCCCGATGTACTTGCCGTGGCTGGGTAGAAGCATCGCCGCAAAGGAGCTCTGCCGGCAGAACTGATACACCACGTCCGTGGACTGGCCCCAGTTGGCGTCGACCAGGCAGCGGTCGATCCGCATCTCGGCGCCATCCTCCCGGCGGTACGCCTGGGCCAGCTTCTCGCCCGTGAGCTTGTCCAGGGCGGCGTAGATCTGACCCTCCACGCCCGCCCCCGAAAGGGCGCGCCCAAGCGTGGCCCGCAGGTCACGCAGCGTGAAGTAGGCTCGACGCTGGTCGGGCCAGGTCCCATAGTCGACGAGGTAACCGGTGAAATTCTCCTCCCACGCGCAGAGCATCCAGAACAGGACTTTCTGCTGGACGTCGATGAACATCGTCAGATGGTTGCAGCCGATGGGGATCTCCCCGGGGCGGTAGCCGTTGAGCTTGGTGGCGATTGCTTCCGGGGTGAGCATCTCCTCGCCGATCTCGACCACCATCGGCTCGTTCTGGTACTCGGCGAAGAAGGCGGCCTCGTCGCGGAACCGCAGATTCATCGCATGCTGAATGGCGCTGATCTCGTCCGAGTTGTACCGCTGCGGCCAGGCGACGATCGCGCCGGTGTCCATGGCCACCCGGAAGGTGCGGTAGAACTCGGTGGCCTCCCGCCCATCGCCGTCGTTGCGGAATGAATCCGCACGCATCTCCGCGTACTTCGCCCAGAGTTTTTCGGCCCCGGAACTCGGGAAGGCGTAGACCATCTTCGTCCGCTCACCCTGCCACTCGGGGTGTTTTTCGCGGTCGAGGATGTTGTCGGCCATGTCCGCCGGCCGGATCACCGTGCAGGCCATGAGCCCGGCGATCTTCTTGCCCGGGCCGGCCATGCCCAGCACGTCGCCGGCCAAGATCGCCTCGCGGCGTTGACTCTGCGAGGGCGACCAGGCCGACTCGGTCGTCTGCGGATCGTCCACCAGCACCAACTGCGGTCTGACCACCTGGCCGTCGGCCCGGGCATAGTTCTGCCCGCGGATGTCCGAGCCCTTCATGCCCGAGCTAGAGATCACCACCCCGGAGGCCTTGCTCCCGGCGATCGTCGGTAGCACGATCCGGTCCGACGCCCAGTCGATCCGCGTCGGTTCACCCTTGTACTTCTGACCCTTCTGCCGGTTCGTGATCCGTTCGAGGCACTGGATCGGGTAGGTCACCTCGGGGAAATCCGCGTGCAGGAGCGGGTTGGTCTCCAGCCAGATCTTGATGTTCTCGAGCAGGTCGCGGGCACGCTCGGCGCTGGCGGCGATCAGGCAGACGAACGGCGTCGCCCCGACCAGGGCCGACCAAAGCACCGCCGCCTGGCACAGCACGGTCTTGCCACTGCCGCGCGGCATGGCCATGGCGAAGAGGCCGCCGGTGCGGACGGCCCTTTCGATCTTGTCGATCACGCGCAGGTGGTCGTCCGACCAGGGCAGATAAAACACCTCGGCGAAGTACGTCTCGCAGAACGCCCGGAAGCCCCCGGAAACATTCCCGCAGCGAGCCTTGCGTTCGGGGTCGGCGACCCCGGGAAGTTCGCCGATGTCCTGAGCGGCGCGGACCGCCTCGGCGTTGCGCTCAGCCTGCCGGGCCTTCTGCTCCTCGTAGCTGAGCGACTCACGCTTGCGGGGGTTGAAGTACTCGAGCGTCAGCCAGGCGGCGTAGCGGAACAGGTCGATGGCCCGGGGATCCCGGGAGTTGTTGAGGGTGTACCCAGCCTGATTGCGATGACGGCGCAACTGGGCCTCGGTCAGCACGCCCCCGCCCCCGCCCCCGGAGCGGCCCACGCTCGTCGCGTTGAGCAGCCGCAGCAGGTCGGCAGGGCGCAGCGTCCTGGGGTCAATCGATGCCACGGGTCGCCTCCCCGGCCAGGAACGCCGTGTACTCGATCAGGCTGAACGTCCCGTCCGCCCGCAGCAATTGGGCATCTTCGACCACCTGGCGGACCTGCTCCTCAGTGATCCGCCGGCCGTAGGTGGCCGCGAGAACCTTGGCGGCCTGGGCGGGTGTCAGGGCGGTGATTTTCAGGGATTCGGCGGACATATCTCTCGCATTAATAGAGGTTTGTGAAGACCTGAGATTTCTTTGGCCCAGGGCCCAACATCGCCTTGATGTGGGGGCGATTCCATGGCTTCATGTGTGTGTAAGGCAGGCAATAACAAGGAGATAGACATGAACAGGGACACAGCTAAACGCCCCCGAACCTCGGCGGACGCCACGATCCAGACCATCGCCCGCGACCTGCTGGGGATCGAAACCCTCGAGACCCGCCACAGCGATCGCCTCGACTTTCACGACCTGGCCGTCTGGCAGATCCGCCAAGCCCTGGCGGCAGCGTTCGAGGCCGGTCAGCAAACCAACCGGTAACCCCACCCCCAGGAGAAGACCATGCGCATCAAACGCATTGAACTCGAAGGCCGAGCCGGGCACGTCGCCATCGAACGCGAGCGTGGCAGCTCGGCCATCCACATCGACAGCATCCTGCGTGACGCCCCGGAGCGGGGCGAGCAGGCATGGATGACCTGGGAACTCTCCGCCCGTATCGACGACGAGGAACTCTTCAAGGTCGCCCAGATCGTCCAGCGCCGCTGCGACGGCGTGCGCGGCACCGGCGGCGACATCGACGGGTATTTCCGAGAACTGCAACGCTTCCTGGATTGAACCATCCACAGGGGATCGGCCGCCCCTTACCCCACCACGGCCTTGGGAGCTACCACCATGAAGAAGGACGAAGTCAAGATCGGCGGAACGTATCTGGCGAAGGTCACCGACAAAGTCGTCCCCGTCCGCATCGACGGCGAGAACCCCCACGGGGGGTGGAACGCGACGAACATGGCCACCCACAAGGCCATCCGTATCAAGAGCGCCCAGCGTCTGAGGAAACGCGTGGCCGATGGAGCCACCAAGGATGACAAGGCTCAGACGGCGGCCAAGGGCACCGCCGTTGACGCCAAGCCCAACACAGGTAAACGTCGGGCCAAGGGTGGTGATCAGGACGGCAGCGCCCCAAGACGTTTTTCGATCCTCGACGCCGCGGTCAAGGTGCTCGGAGAACGCAGCCCATCGGACGGCCCACTGACCTGCGTCCAGATGATCGAGCGCATGGCCGCCAAGGGCTACTGGCAGCCCGCCCGGGGCGGCAAGACCCCCGCCAACACCCTCTATTCGGCCGTGCTCAGAGAGATCAACACCAAGGGCGACGCCGCCCGCTTCGCCAAGACCGAACGTGGCAAGTTCCAACTCGCCGTCAACCAGCAACCTCCATTCTGATTGCAGCGCCCATGGCAGAACCCCATCACCCCGGCCAGAATGGCTGGGGTTTTCTTCTCGGGGGCGTGTCACATAATCACTAGGCTTGGGCCGCATCTTTCACCTCATGCTTCATCATTTCGGCGACCACGCGTTCCGCCTTCTTCCCCGTGAACTGCTCCCAGCGCTGGACGATCACGTCGCAGTAGGCCTGATCGAGCTCCATCAGGAACGCCCGCCGGCCCGTTTGCTCGCAACCCATCAGCGTCGAGCCCGAGCCGCCAAAGAGGTCGAGCGCGTTCTCGACGGGCTTCGAGGAGAATTGGATCGCTCGGACCGCCAGCTCGACGGGCTTCTCCGTCAGATGCACCATGCTCTGGGGGTTGACCTTCTTGACGTGCCAAAGGTCGGTGGCATTGTTCGGACCGTAGAAGTGGTGCCCCGCGCCCTCCTTCCAGCCATAGAAACAGATCTCGAACGCGCCCATGAAGTCCTTGCGCGTCAGCACCGGGTGCTGCTTGTCCCAGACGATTCCCTGGCTGAAGTACAGCCCGGCTTTCTTGAGCGGTGCGGGGTAGTTGCCCAGGTTGGCGTACCCACCCCAGATGTAGAACGATCCGCCGGGCTTGAGGACGCGCGAGGCGTTGCCGAACCAGGCCAGGAGCATCTGGTCGAACGCTTCGGGGGACACGAAGTCGTTCTCCAGCGGCCGGTCCTTGGCCCGCATCTTCTTGTGCGTGGCCTTGGCTTTTTCGGGGTGGCGAGCCAGGTCGAGGCCCTGGTGATGCATCTGCTTGGCGAGGCGCTGGCGATCCTGCCGGCCGCGTTCGCTTTTGGACCGCTCACACTGCAAATCCTCTCGGCGGGAAAAAGACGTGACACCCGCCGCGATCGCGTTGTTCGATCTCGGCTCGACCCGAACGTTGTACGGTGGGTCCATGTTGACCAGGTCAATCCCCACAGCATCGCCCCCGGAAGCCAGCAGCTGGTCGAGGTCCTCGATGCTGCCGCTGTCGCCGCACATCAGCCGATGGTCACCAAGCATCCAGATGTCGCCACGCTGGGTGATCGGGTCATCCGGCGGCTCGGGGATCGCGTCCGGATCGGTCAGACCTTCCTTGATGCCGGCCGCTTCGCTGAGCAGTTTGCCCAGCTCTTCCTCGTCGAACGCCAGCACATCCATGTCGAATCCGCCCTCGCGCAATTCGGCCAGCTCGATGGGCAGGATCTCCAAGTCCCATTCCGCCAGCTCGGCTGACTTGTTGTCCGCGATCCGGTACGCCCGCACCTGCTCGGGCGTCAGGTCGACAGCGACGTGGACGGGCACCCTGGCCAACCCCAGCTTCTTGGCGGCCTTCCAGCGGGTGTGGCCGGCGATGATCACACCGTCGGCGTCCACGACGATCGGCTGGCGGAAACCGAATTGCGCCAAGGAGGCCGCGACGGCGTCCACGGCCTGATCGTTGATGCGTGGGTTCCGCTCGTACGGGCGGATGTCGTCGATCTGCCGCAGTTCGACGGCGAACTTCTGCGTGGTCACGTCCTGGGTAGCGATTCCGGGGGTCATTGCGATTCCTTTCGCGTGTTCTGGCGGTCGGACCAGCGGACGACTTCACGGCACATGCCGATGAATTCCTCGTTCGTCAGCGATCCCTTGGCCCGGTTCACGTCCTTGTGGAGAACCTGGGCATTCTGAATGAGGTGCTCGCCGCCGAAGCGAACGGGCACAACGTGATCGAGAGCGGCGCTCTGCGGCGTCAGGCAGCGCCCCGTCAGGGCACAACGGTATTGCTGGGCTTCCAGCAACCGTAGCACGCTCTCCACCGACACGTTGCCGGTCACCGGTTCCGATCCCGCTTCGGGATATACCGGCTCCCCGGTGCCCTCCGGCGGCTCGCCCACAGATGCCAGTCGCTCTTGCGCGCGTGGTTCTTCTTGCTGGAAAGGATTCCCACACCCCGTTGGGCGAAGACCTTCCACGTCGGCCGAGGGGCGACACGGGCGTTGCCCTTGGCGGGCGGACGGCTGAGGCGGATTCGCCATCCCTGAACCATACTGTGAGCGACCCGCGACCATGGATCGCGGAGTATGCGGGCGTTGCACAGGTCCGCTTTCCATCGGCCGATCAACCGACCGGCCGCACGTCGCCAGGGCTCCATTTCGTTCGCATCCATGCATTTCGTACTCCTTCTGTCTGTGCGCCCAAAATCGGCGCGTTCACAAAAAACTCTGTCTCAGATCCCGACGCGTTCCCGTGCCATCTCGGCAGCCAAGGCCGCCAAGTACCTATGCCACTCTGGCACCCCCGCCCCCGGAAGATTGCCCCACGTTCGACCGTGGGCGCGAGGACGCGCGGTGGTGGCGTTGGTGGCGTTGCCCAATCCAATACCGAGGGCGCGACATGGGCCAACGTGGGCGAACTGTGGCCCCCCTGCCGCCACGCTTGTTTCCCCGACTTCCTTCACCCCACCCCTATGCGCGCGCACACGCCTCAAAAGCGCTATCGCGCGGACGTGTACGTGAAGGAGGGAAAGAAGAAGAGAAGTAGTAGTATTTCCCTTGTATAGAGCCCAAACTTCTTTCACCCAGACACGGTGAAGGATGGGGGCAGAAAGGTGAAACAGGATCGTTCGCATTAGCGCTTCTTGGCCCATCATTCACCATCCTTCTCACCGGCGACCCGGTAGAGAACGCCCGTTCGTCCCGGAGTTGCCACGGACGTGGCCGTCACGTCGCCGCGCTGCACCAGCGTCTCGACCAGGTCCCTAAAGTCCTTGGTCTTCATTTTCATGCGCTTGAGCAGCACGCTGTGAGGCAGTTCGCATCCCGGCGCTTCGCGCAGCTTGCGGACGAGCTTGAGGCACTCGGCATGGAACGGGTTCTCCGCCACGTAATTGGCCGCCAGGAACAACTGCCGGCGGGTCTGGTGCATGGCGAACGCGCTGGCCCATTCGACAGCCGGCAGGTCGATCACGGGGTCCTCGTGGTTGGCGCTGCAGGCATGGAGCAGGGCCAGCTTCTTGACGTTCTCGTGCGTGCGTGACCACGCCACGCGGGCGACCTCGTCGTTGCGGGCGTGGGCCTGGTCGTACTCAGCCTCGGCCTGGCGCTGCAGGTCTGTAATGGCCCGCCCGGCCTCGGGCGTACAGGGCACGACGCGCGGCTCGGGATGCACCTCGAGCAGGTTGGCCCGCCGGGTGCCCGGCTGGTACTCCGCCCACCAGCGGGCGGCCTGGAGCACGGGTTCAGGCAGGTGGCGGGCGCTTCCGGGGGACTGGCCCTCGCCGCGTTTGCCGATGTCCACGACGATCAGGCGGGCGAAGAAGCCGTTGGTCAACATCCGCTGGCTCAGCGACTCGTAGAAGTACTGCGGTGTGGCCGTGCCGAAGAGCGTCAGGTGCGGCTGGTCGATGTGGGCCGCTTCCTTCTGACCGGCCTTGACGCGGATGGGGTAGACGTCGTTGGCCGAGGTGTAGAGCGTCAGGAGGATGTTGGGGATCGACTCGCGACGATTCTCGCGGTCGAGGTTGATCTGGCGCAGCACGCCGTCCATCTCGTCGTTCTGGAACAGCATGGCGCTCGTGCGGGCCAGGGCGTCCTGGATACCCTCGCCGCTGGCGAACTTGTCGCCCAGGGCGGCCACGTGGCCGATCTCGAACAGCACGCGGGCATTGACCTTGCGGGGGAAGTCCTTGCCGGTTCCGCTGGAGGCCAGGGCAAGCAGGTAGAGATTGGGCCGCAGATCTCCCTGATCGCAGACCTTGCGGCCGCACAGGTAGGACTGCAGAGCCATCGCCCCGCAGAAGGCCAAGCCGATGTTCGGGTAGGGCGCATTGGCCAGCGTGAACGCCATGACCTGGGCGATGAAACCCGGCACATGAAAGAGCTGCTCGGGGATCGGCCCGGGATCACCCGGTAGGTCGCTCTCCGAGGGGGCCGTATCACTGTTCGTGGGGGTAGGGCCTACAACCGTGCCCAGCAGGCGTGAAATATCCACTCCGGGGTGACATTGCGGCGGACCATCGCCGCCGTAGCCGAGTTCACGCAGCAGACGGGCCGCCTGCTCGAAATCCCCGCCGCAGTTGAGCAAGGTGAAGACCGAGAAGGGGCTGTAGGCCTTGCCCGGAGCAAAGGGCGCGGCGTTCGAGCTGAAGACATAGAACACCCGGTCCTTGAGCGTGGCGGACCAGCCCGTGTTCTTGCCCGGCCGCCGCCAATACTCGTTCTGGCCGCCTCGGACGCACACCCAGCCGTGCTGCTCGAGCACCGCGCGGGGGTCACCGCGGCGGTTGAAGTCATCCCCCGGCCTGTCACCGACCACGGCGGGCTGCCCCCCCTCCGGGGGCGGGGGTGGGGTCAGAGGGCCGTCGACCACCGGCGGCAGATACTCGTTCAACTCCCAGGCCGCCTGCAGCAGAACATCACGCTCGGGTTCCGCCAGGCGCGGCAGGTTGCATAGATCGCCCTGGACGACCTCGTACCCCTGCGTCGGGGCGCACAGGAAGAGCCCCCCTTCGCCACGGGTCTCGATGAGCGTGACGACCCTGGTACCCACCGCGCGTTGGGCGAGCTTGAGGTTGCCGCAGACCGGCGCCTCGCTGCGGTAGATCACGTGCCGACCACCCGAGGGGGTGATCTCGACGACGAGTTTGGCCCGCAGGTCGAGCGGCAGGTGGTCCCACCAGGCGGCAAATCGCTCGCCGCCGGCATCGAAGTCGATGATCTCCGCGTGACCCGAGGCCTGGCCGCAGAGCACACAGATCGCATCGGGGCCGCTCCGGGGGTCGACCATCCATGCCGACAGCTCGGCCGCCGTCGGCAGCCTCTGCTGATACTGCTTCCAGCGGCCCACGGCGGGACGTTTCTCGGCCCGACGGGCAGGCAGCACGCACAAGCCAGCCGCCAGATACGCCCGAGCGGCTTCGGCAATGGACATCGTCTCAGCCACGCGTGACTCTCACCTCCACGGCTTCGAGGTTGCAGCGGAAGTGCCAGAACATCCGCAGCGCCTGGCGTGTGATCGGGAACGGCTCGGGCGGATCATCGATCTGTTGGATGTCGCACTCATGGGCCCGCTGGACCATAAGTTCGAGGTCCGCCAGCTCGATGCGCTTGACCACCTCGAGGACTTTCGCCACACGCTCGGCGGTATCCGGGGTATCCGGGGTGTCCGGGGGGGCCGGATTGTCAGGCCTTACACATGCGATGGGCGTCGCCTTAGAACGGGATGTCGTCCTGCGGCCAGGCCAGGGCGGGAAGGTCGGCATTTGAGGTTTCGTCCCGGCCGTCGAGGCGTGGGGGGATGGGGCCTAACCTGTAGTCCGTGATGCGGTCGTACTTCTCTCCGGCCACCGACCGGACGGTGATGGCGTGGGTCGGCGCCAGAGCGTCAGCCTCCGCCAACTCGACCGCCGACTCAGCTGTGTCAGGTGGCGGCTCATTCGATCGCGCCCGCCACCAGGCCTCGAATTTGCCCCGCGCATATCCGTTGCGGGGGTGCTCAGGGCAGACCCACTCGCTGCGGTAGTCGTTGAAGCCGACCCGGTACTCGACGCGCATCGTCTTGGGGGCGTCCGGGGGCGCGTCGCGCTTGACGTGGACGCTGTAGTAGACTCCCGTGACCGCGTGTTCCGCCTCGGTCACTTCACCCGAGAGAATGCCTCCGGCGTGGGCCTGAGCATCGTGCGTCCGCCGTTCAGGGGGCGGGAATTCACATCCACACTCCGGGCAGAGGCTGTAGGCCGCGTGGACCACCGCCTGGCACTGCGGGCACTCCTTCGCCGGCGCCCCCCCGCCCCCGGAAGTCCCGCCCCCGGAAGCACGATCCTTGATCTCCAGGGCATCGACCGGCCCGTGCCGGACGATGTTGCCCCCGAAATCCAGCACCAGGCAGTTCTCTTTGCCCGGGTGCAGACGGAAGCCCCGCCCCACCATCTGGTAATACAAACCCGGCGAGTTCGTCGGCCGCAAGAGGGCCACACAATCGACGTTGGGTGCGTCGAACCCGGTCGTCAGCACGTTGACGTTGACCAGGTACTTCAGGTCCCCCTCCCGAAAACGCCTCAGGACCTGGTCCCGAAAGACACTCGGCGTGTCGCCACAGACAAACCCACACTCGCGGCCCATCTCGCCCAGGACACGCTGGACGTGCAGGGCGTGCTGCACACCGGCAGCGAAAATTAGGACCGAACGCCGGTCCTGCGTGCAGCTAGCAATCTCCCGGCAGGCCGAGCGGACCAGCGCATCATCGTCCATCAGAGCTTCGACCTCGCCTGCGATGAACTCGCCACCCCTCAGATGCAGGCCCTGGAAGTCTGCCTTGCGGCTGCCGGCCTTGGTCTTGAGCGGGCAGAGATAGCCCTGCACGATCAGTTCACGCACGCCCACCTCATAGCAGACGCGGTTGAGCAGGCCCCCGGAAGAGCAGATCATTCCGCTGGTCATGCGGTACGGCGTGGCGGTTAGGCCAATCAGACGCACGTGGGGATTCACCACCCGGGCCTCGGCCAGGAATGTGCGGTACATCCCTTCCCCTTCCGGGGGCAGCATGTGGGCCTCGTCGATGAGAATCAGGTCGAAGCGATCGAGCTCGGCGGCACGTTTATAGATGCTCTGGATGCCGGCGACGATGATCGGGTGCTCGGTGTCTCGGCTCTTAAGCCCGGCTGAGTAGACGCCAATCTGATTCCAGAGGTCCGGGGCCATGGTGTGGAGCTTGTCCACCGCCTGCTCGAGCAGTTCCTTGACGTGGGCGAGGATCAGCACACGCCCATCCCACTGCTGCACGACGTCTCGGCAGATCGTGGCCATCACCGGCGTCTTGCCGCCGGCCGTGGGGATGACCACGCAGGGGTGGTCGTCCCGCGTGCGCAGGTGGTCGTACACGGCGGCGACCGCCTCGGCCTGGTACGGGCGCAGCTCCATCAATTCATCTCCGCGCCACAGACCGGGCATTGCGCCAGGGGGAAGTCCATCACCCGCACCCCCAAGCGTCCGTCAGGCACGACTTCGCAGCGGCGTGTGACCAGCAGGTCAACCTGGCTGTCGTCCTCGTAAACACCCGCATACTCGAGAGCGTCGAGCACAGGCTTTTGGAGGTTGTCCAGGTCGCGCCGCCGCCGGTCCGGCGGGAAGGCGTCCATGGCCAGGGCGATCCGGCCGCCGGAGGGCGGTTTGCGAGGCCCGCCGCCGTTTCCGGGGGCGGGGGCCAGGAGGGCGCAGACGTCCCTGCGGAACGCCCTGCCCTCCTGGCTGATCACCGTGCGGCCCCGAAAGTAGCGCCAGTAGTGGTTGATGCTCGGGGGATAGGGGAGCGTCAAGATCACGCCGCTTGAGTCTCCCAGGGAATCTCGGCCACGAGGTCGTCGGTTCGTTCCCCCTCTCGACGAGACTCGTCGAGACACATCAGCGCCGATTCTGCCCTCGAGCGGCTGGCGAACTCCTTTCGGCATGAGAAGTCCTTGGTCCAAATCAGTCCGTCGAACGGCTCCCGACTCATCCAGTGGCCGAACTCCGGATCGTGGATGCAGTAAAAGGTGCGAACGACGGCGCCCTCGCAGGTTTCGACGATCTCCACAACGCGTTCTTTGAATGACTCTTCGTCGGGGTTCATGATCAACAGTCTCCTTAGCGTTTCCAGGGCGGGGTGTTGCTGGTCGTCGGAGCCTGCTGCGGCTTGCCCGCGGCGGCAGCCTTGGGCTCGTAGCCCTTGACCTCGTTGGTCAGCTCACCGGTGTCCTCGCGCTTCTTCACCTTGACGGTGATCAGCAGCGGCAGGTTGTGCAGTTCGACGCTGTCGCGTGGCTGCATGACCCCCACGGCGTGGCAGACGGCCGACAGCTCCGAGCGGGCGATCTTGACCGCTGTGGCGTTGGGGTTGTTCAGGTTCAGCCGCGCCCAAAGGACGCGACCCCGGAACTCACCCTCCATGATGGTGAAGGTCAACTGCAGGTAGCTGCCGCTGCCATTCTTGGTCGGCTTCATCTCCGACTCGGCGATGGCCGCCAGGTACTTGCCGGCCGGGATGGGGTCGAACGAGGCGTTGGGCTCGACTTCATGGGCGTTGAATCCATTGAGATTGGCCACGGATCAGTTCTCCTTGTCAGGGGTGATTGAATGGGTCAGGGCGTGCATCAGCGCCGGCCACGAGAGGGGCAGTTCGACCGGCAGCGAATAGCGGTTCTTGGCCAGCACCACGTTGGTGCCCTCGGTCCGCAGGAATCGCCGCTCGCCCTCGCGGGCCGCGTAGAGCACGGCGTCGGCCCACTCGATAAAGGGCGCGGCGATCCAGTGGGGTAGATCAGGAGCGGCCAACCGCAGGTCGAACCCTTCCGGGGTGGTCATCTTGGTGTTGGCTGCGTGCGCCAGCAGGATCACCGCCAGGCCGCTGTTGGCCACGGCATTGAGCATGGGCAGCACGTCGCGGTAGACGATGTTCTGGACGATCTCTCGGGCCTTGAAATAGCCGCCGTGGGCCGTGCCCAGCGTGTTGGTGATGTCGCTGGGGGATTTGTCGTCGAGGTCCACCACCACGTGCTCGACGATCCGCTGGATCATCCAGTCGATCGTGTCGATGGCCACGGCCGCGACACCCTCGGGCGGGGTCGAGGCGATCTCGGCCAGCCAAGCTCGCATCTCCGGCCAGGACTGCAGGTACGGCGTGCGCCGCAGCCCCGGCACCGCGCCGGACCCGTTCTCGCAGTCGATCAAGATGGCCCCCGCCGAGGCGGCAAACGTCGTCTTGCCGACGCCCGGCTGGCCGTACACGATCATCTTCGGCGGCGCCGGCGTGGTGGTGGTGATCAATGAATCCAGTAGTGACATAGAAGGTTCCTTGGTTGAGAGGCTGTCGTTGGGCTGGGATCACATCTGAAGAACAAAAGCGCCCGGGCGGACGGAGAGAGGTCGGCCGTCATCCATCCGGGGAGCGGAAAAGGCATCCATGCCGCCACGGCACAATCCACCGTTCCGCCCGGGCGCTAAGACATGCTTTGGGGCTACGTCACCTCGAGCACGCGGATCGCCTCGTAGCCGGTCGGGAAGGCGTCGATCTCCCAGGCCCGCCGGAGCCGGCCGATGGCGGCCTCGTTCTCCTGGCGCGCGACCGCCAGCGTGTCGTCGCTGATTCGCCACACGCCGCACCGGTACGGCTCGGCCTTCTCGATGGCGATGATGTAGACGGGGACGAGTTCACCGATCGCCTTGCCCAGTACGGCCTGGTAGAAGGCGACCTGGTTGGCGTAGCACCGACGCTTGGCCTCGTTCTCGAACCAAGTCAGGTCAGCGGTGGTCTTGAGGTCCACGATTCCCCGGTGCGGATGCGTCCAGTCGAGGCGGACCTGACAGGGCGTCTGGCAATAGCTCGTGCGGACGACACCCTCGGATCGCCCGTAGAGCAGCAGGTCCACGGCCTCATCGTTCATGGCCACGCCGCTGGCCAGATTCTCGATCAGCGCCAAATCATCATGGTGGACGCCCGGCTTACCTTGCTCCTCCGCCCACCCCCGGAACGCTTGGGTGTCCTTGCCGTAAGGCTTGCCCGTGGTCTTGTTAACGGGTCCGCCGAGCGCGAACTGCGCCTCATAGGCATCGCGTCCTTCGAGGATCCGGCAGTGTGTGGCCCGGCCGATCAGCATCGCCGGCGTGTCCTCATTCTGGATCAGGCCGAGCTGCTTCTTGCGGTAGAGCCAGGGGCAGAGCATGAAGTCGAGCAATTGATGGCTCGACAGGTACTCGCCGGCCCTGGCGTGGTACTCCTTGGCCGGCTCAGCGCTCAGCACGTCCAGGTCAATCAGCACGTCGTGTTCGTCGGCCTGCGGCATAGTTGGACTCCCTTGCTTGGAGCAGCGGTCGCTGTCCCGCGTCCGTAGTGCCTATTGCCGCAGCGGCCGAGAACTTCGCCGTGCCATCCAAAATCACATGAGCGCTCACATGACGATCACGTGATCGCCATTGGCACCGGGGACACGTCATGTGACGCGCGCGTGACGGCCATGTGATCTTCACCGTTCACATCCATGGCTAGATACGTGGCACAGGCTTGGCCGTGACCATCGCTTCTGTTGCTTCGGGACAGGCCCGAGCGAAACAGAAGCCCCGGTCACGGAGAGCCCAACCATGCAGACGAATCCGGTTCGAGATCTGTATCAGCAGTACATCGGCGGGATGCAGGAGTGGCAGATCAAGCTGGCCATCGCGCGGATGAAGCACTTCCGCGTGCCCCAGGAGGCCTGGGAGGACACGATGCAGGAGCTGGCCATCGTGGTCCACGGATTCAGCTTTGACGCGGATAAAGCCCATGCGGCCAGCGAGGGAACCATCCTCTGTCGTCTCCTGGATAACCGCATCCGCATGCTCGCACGAGGCAACGCTCGCCGCTTGGCCATGCTGGACCGGCTCGGCCGGATGACGCAGAACGAAGAGGAGACGCACGCACCTGAGAACGTCGCCACCGACAGTGACGTTCCGCAACTGATCGCCACGTTGACGCCGCTGCAGCAGCAGATCTGTCGTGGGTTGATGAATGGCCTGAGCGAGCTGCAGATCGCCACGGCCACCGGGCGGCACTACACCACCATCTGCCGGCATGTCCGCCACATTCGCCGTGCCTTTGCCGATCGGGGGTTCTGCCAATGACCTGCCTGAACACCGACCATCGTGTGCCCTCGTCAGCGGACGCTCGCCTGGACGAACTGGCCGAAATCCTCGCCCGGGCGGTGCTACGCATGGGGACGACAAAGAGCGGTTCCGGTCGCGGAGATCGACTTGATCTTTCCTCCGAAAAGAGGCTCACTGTCACCCCGCCCGAGACGCGTACGGACAGCGAGGTGACATAATGCAGCAGACAGTTCTGAAGCAGATCGACGATCTCAACCGCATGTCGATGGCCCAACTCCGCAAGCGGTGGGCTGACCTGTTAGGCACCGACCCCGGCAGGCTGGGGCGGCAGTACCTGATGCGCCGCCTGGCGTACCGCATCCAGGAATTGGCCTACGGCGGGTTGAGCCCCCAGGCCCGCAAGCAGCTCGAGGCTGTCGCCGACGGCAGGTCCGCCAGGAGCGCCAAGCCGTCCCAGTCCAAGAAAACCTTTCTCGCAACGGGCACGCGACTACTGCGCGAATGGCACGGCGACAGATACGAGGTGATCGTCGAAGCAAAGGGCTATCGATACAACGGCAAGGTCTATCGCAGCCTGACCGCCGCAGCCAGAGCCATCACCGGTCATCACACCAGCGGCAACCTGTTTTTCGGCATCCAACGCAAGCGAGGTGGATCATGAGCAAACCCATGCGCGATGTGCGCTGCGCGATCTACACGCGCAAGAGCCATGAGGAAGGCCTCGACCAGGAATTCAACTCACTGGACGCCCAGCGCCTGTCGGCCGAGGCGTACATCGAATCCCAACGCCACGAGGGCTGGAAGCTCATCCGCAAGCGGTACGACGACGCGGCCTACTCGGGTGGCACACTGGATCGCCCGGCACTGAAGTCACTGCTCGACGACATCCAGGCCGGGCACATCGACTGCGTGGTGGTCTACAAGGTCGACCGCTTGAGCCGGTCGCTGCTGGACTTCGCCAAGCTGATCAGCCTGTTCGACGAGCACAGCGTCAGCTTCGTCTCAGTCACGCAGCAGTTCAACACGACCACGTCGATGGGCCGGCTCACGCTGAACATCCTGCTGTCGTTCGCCCAGTTCGAGCGTGAGATCATCGGCGAGCGCATCCGCGACAAGAAGCTGGCCACCGCCCGCCAGGGTAAATATGGCGGCAGCGGTCCCATCCTCGGCCTGGACGTGGTGGATAGAAAGTACGTGGTCAATCGCGAGGAGGCCAGGCTCGTCCGCGACATCTTCGACCGCTTCGAGAAGCTCGAGTCCTGCCGCAAGGTCGCCGTCGCCCTCAACGCCGAGGGCCTTCGCACCAAGCGTCGAAAGACGACCAGAAGCGGCAAGCTGCGCGGGGATAGGCCCTGGACACAGCGGAGCGTCTATGAGGTGCTCATCAACCGCAGATACATGGGCCAGATCGTGCACAAGGGCAAGGCCTACCCCGGCGAGCACGAGGCCATCGTGCCGAGCGAGCAGTTCGAGCGCGTCCAGGTCCAATTGAGCGCGAACAAGACCTACACCCATAAGCACCAGGTCAAGCACTTCGTTCTCCTCCGTCGCATGATCCGCTGCGGCCACTGCGGCAGCCGCGTGCAGCCGACCTGGACCAGAAAGAACGCCAGCCGTCAATACCGCTACTACGCCTGCACGAGGAGGGTCAAGGAAGGCTACGGGCAGTGCCCGCTGCCGAACCTGCCCGCTGGCCAGATCGAGACGGCGGTGGTCGACCAACTGCGGGCGCTGCTGCGCCACCCCGACGTGATCGCCAGGACGTACCGTGAGATCAGCAAGTCGGGCACGACCGGGCCAGACCCGGCCACGCTCGCCCGTCTGGACGAACTTCGCAGGCGCCGCGAGCAGACGCAGAAATCCATCCGGGCGGTGCTGAACGTCGCCGACCAGGACGACGGCTTCATGGCCGACGAGCTCAAGCGGCTCAATGGCGAGTTGAGGTCACTGGACAAGAGCAGCCGCGACCTCGAGGCCCAGGCCGCACGGGGCGCACCGGTGGACCTCGATCGCGTCGGCGAGGCCCTACGGGCTATCGATCCCATCTGGGACGTGCTGATCCCCGAGGAGCAGCGGCGCATCGCCCAGCTCCTGATCGAGGAGATCACTGTCAGCACCAGCGGCATCGACATCCGCTTCCGCACCAACGGCATTGAGCAGATCGTCGAGGAACTCCAGCCCACCCCCGGAAGGCCCGGAAACCCCGGAAGCCCCGGAATCGAGGAACGTGCCCATGCATGACGCCACGCTCATCGAGGACCAGCAGCAGGGCCACTATCCCGGCCTTCGCGTGCGCCGCGACGGCGACGCGGTGCTCGTCCACATCCCCATGCGGCTGCGCCGTCGCCACGGTCAGTGCATGGTCCTCACCGAGGGGGAAGCTGCCCCCGTCTCAGTGGCGCAGCACGTTGAGAACACCAGCGGGGCCAACCAAACGCTCATCGAGGCCATCGCCAAAGGGCACCGCTGGCAGGCCCAGCTCGAATCGGGCGAATACGCCAGCCTCGAAGACCTGGCCAAGGAGGTCGGTTGCGACCGCACCTACGTCGGTCGTATGCTCCGCCTGACCAGCCTCGCGCCTGACATCATCGAGGCGATCCTGCGCGGCGACGAACCCGACGGCCTGAGCCTGGAGAAACTGCGGAAACACCTGCCGGTGCGGTGGGATGAGCAGAGGAGGGCATACTCATGGCCGGATAGGATATTTCATTCCAGGCGGGTCGGCATCAGGGGCTTGGGGGATGAGGGGTTAACCACAGAGACCACAGATGCCCCCGGAAGTTGCCCCGGAAGTCAACAGCGAAAGTGATGGCGCGTGGGACACGCCCGGGCATGCCCGGGGCTATGCATCCGAGCCTTCTCCTGGCGCGCCGGGATCAGACCCGGCTTTGGGCGATGGAATTAGCGGAGCGCCGGTTGAGCAGGCCACAGGCGGGCAAGAGAAGCAGAAGGAGCGTCGCCGGTTCGGGGATGTATCCGTAACCGACAATCTGCCCCGCGTCGTTGATATCAAACGCGACCGCTAGATGGAAATAGTCTGCCTCAGGAACTACTAGATCGTTCAAATCGAGTATGCCGCTGTCCGGACTCCAAATGAACGCGCGAGGTAGTCCATCCTCATAGCTGTATCCAACGACTTGGCCCAGATTATTGATTGCACAGGCAGCTGAATCTGTGCCACCGAGTGTTCCGATGTCCTGCATTCCGTCCTGCTCCGTCCAGAGGAAGGCTCGATCTTCGCTCAGATTGGCGGATCGAGACCAGCCGACAACCTGACCCAAATCGTTAATGTCCAGCCCAAAACTCCTCATATCGTTGGCCAGTGTCCCCAAGTCGACCAAGCCAAGTGTCTCCGACCAGAAGAATGCATGCTGGTACCCATGCAGATCTTTTGAATCACCCGCGACCTCTCCAAGTTCATTGATGGCTCGCGCATGGGTTTCTCCGCCTCCCAACGTTCCTAGATCGTGCATTCCGTCTGTTTCTGTCCATAGGAAGGCACGGAAGCCTGTTGACGTGCTACTGCCGACCACCTCGCGGTTGTTGTTAATATCCTCGGCGAACGCCTGATTCCAGTCGTCGTCGAGAGACCCGAGGAGCCTCATGCCATCCTCTTCGCTCCAGATGAAGGCCCGGTTCGGTTCGTCAGCGCCAACCCAGACGTTACTGGTTCCAACAACCTCTCCCGAGTCATTGATCCCGGACGCTATCGAATCCCTGTCATCGCCGTAAGTTCCAAGGTTGAATGCGCTGCCATCAGGCGTCCACAGAAATGCCTCGGTGTGCCCTGCTAGGGTAGCACCGTATCCGGCAACCTGGCCGGCTTCGTTCACCGCTCTTGCCTCGCTGCCGAGTCCGCCGGGTGGCTCTAAGGCAACTAGGCTATATGACCCATCGCCGTTCGGAGTCATCAAAAAAGCGCGTGTGGTACGGGCGGTGGATACCTCTGCAAATGTCAGAAGAGCGAGAACGGATACGATCGCGATATACTTCATTGGTCTTTCTCCCTTTCCCTTTCTGCTCGCAAGTGAGAGCAGATTGCAGAAATGCTGGCCCTCCGGAAGGATCAGAAGGGGCGGCTCTCGGACGTTGGAATGAACAAGGCCAGTGTACGTGGCTGTTCGTGGTGAGGCAAGGGTTTTTTGATCCCAGGCCCGCAGATAACCACAGAGGTCACGGAGGGCACAGAAAAAGAGAATGGAGGAATGGCCACAGATGCCCTAGGAAGTCATGGCTTGCCTCTTAAGGAATGCAGGAGAGCAGGACAATGACCAAAAGCCGCAGTTGTTCTTGATCTAGATTCCTGCGTTCCTGCCTTCCTTATAGATGCTCTGGGCGGACTGCGATTGGTCAGGTCGATCGCTGAATTGATGGCATATCTGCGTGCATCTGCGGCTATGTACTTGGGCCTTCATTCCCATGCGCCGGGACAAGCCCGGCGGCTAACAGAGTGCGGTGCGCGGATCGCGCAGCGTACAGCCCAGGAAGTAACCCCCGGAAGCTCAGAATAGGACGGGCCGCACGGCGGGCCGAATAGCACGGCTTGCCTTCCACAAGTTCAGGCCAAGTCGTGGCACCCGCCCTACGAGACTGCTTACTGTGGGTTTGCTGGCGGGGGTTGATGGTGGCCAGAGCGATCGAAGCGATTACGGCGGTGAACTGATAGGGAATTTAATTCCAGGCGGGCCGGCGTCAGGGGGGTTAGGGGAGAGGAGGGAAATGCGAGGTTTGCTTGCCTCCGGAATAGGTCCGGCTGTGGCCCTGCTCACCATCGCAACCCTCCGTTTCGGCCCTGCTGGAACCGGTGTTCTGCTCGGAGACCGTCCCCGATCCATGCCACAGCAATATGACAGCCGATTCCGCTCTGGTCAAGAACGAAATAGGCCAACCGGGTTGTGATTCAAGGCAACCGCATTCTCGCTCAAGTCCTTTGTTCTCGCTCTTGGCGGTTTGGCTCTACCGGCGATTCTGGCCCACCATGCAGGATGTCCCTGAACCGCCATCGGAGAATGCGGTTGCCCTGGGTTGTGATTGGGTTCAGGCGTCCCAAGGCAGGTCGGGCTGGTCCTGCTCACCCAGTGCCTCGTGCCGGGCGTGTTCAAGGTATTCGGAGGCCACCTCGTAGCTGACGCCGGCGTCGGCCTCGGGCATCCTGAAGATTGCTTGTCACCGGTGACACGACCAACGCCGCCTTCAGCGGCCGTCCGCGCTCACGACCTCGAAGCAGTGCCAAGCAGTGTCAAAACCGGGTGCGGTGCCAGTCACACGACGATCACATGACGGTTTTCTGGCACTGCAAACGTCACGGGACGGGGGTTGTATCCGTTCGCATGTAGGCAAGGTCAGCGCCAACTCGCATACCCCGCGAGTCTGCGTAAGTACCTGATGCAAAGGCGGTTGTCTCTCACGTGACGAGTTTGGACCCCGTCACGCGATTCAGAGACTTTGAGACGATCTCGGCCCGTTTTCGGGCGTTCTGGGGGCCTACCCCGTCACGTGGTTGGGCCGCGCCGGGCGTCGGCGAGATCGCGAAAACCCTTTGTTTACTGGCCCAAACGCACAAGGCCCACCGTCATTCGACGATGGGCCTCGTTCAAGCCAGAGACGGGTCGCGGTGACCCGTGGAATGGAGCCGGGGGGAATCGAACCCCCGTCCCGAGGCAGTCAGCGAGCCGCTTCTACGTGTGTAGGCGATGATTTGATCTCGGGTTGCCGGCCGCCATCGTCAGCGTCCGGTTTCCCCAGTCACAGTAAGGTTTAACCCGCCGGCGCTGAGACGCCACCCTTGGGCGAGCCCGCTAGTCTTCGCCTCCAGGCCGCCACGGGCGAGCAACCTGGAGACGTGGCTGCCTAAATTAGGCAGCCAGACGGACCGGGGCGAACCCGATCCGGCCTGCGACAGAGTTGTCGGCAGTTAAAGTTGTGCACGTTTTTAACGAGGCCACGTGCGCCTCGACACGCCACGACAAGCCTTCCCTGTCCGGTCGAT
>JADZET010000207.1 GCA_020850375.1 Phycisphaeraceae bacterium
CAGGTCAGCCTTGAGCTTGTCGAACACCGGCTCGCCCCACCCCGCCGGCACGCCCGTGGCCACGACCTCCGCCACCCCGCCGATCGAGTCCTGGTCCCGCCGCACCGCCTCGATCAGCTCGATCATCTGCTGGGCCTTGTCGGCGTCGGGGCAACGCACGGGGCTGGCCTCGACCTGCTCGAGCGTCACGGCCGCCGGGTCGGCGATCTCCGCGATGACGTTGCCGACCTGCTTGACATAGGCCACCACGCGCACGCCGCACGCCTGGTGCAGCAACTTCTTGGCGATCGCCCCGGCGGCGACGCGGACGTTGGTCTCGCGGGCCGAGGATCGCCCGCCCCCGCGGTAGTCCCGCCGGCCGTACTTGGCGTCGAAGGTGTAGTCCGCATGCCCCGGCCGGTACTTGTCCTTGATGTCTGAATAGTCAGCCGATCGCTGGTCCTGGTTGGGGATCAGGATGGCGATCGATGTCCCTGTCGTCTTGCCCTCGAAGACGCCCGAGAGGATCTGCGGCTTGTCATCCTCGTCGCGCTGCGTCGTCAGCCGCGACTGCCCCGGCCGCCTGCGGCGCAAATCCGGCTCGAGGTCCGCCTCCGACAGCTCCAGCCCCGCCGGCACGCCGTCGACGATGCAGACATTCGCCGGCCCGTGGCTTTCGCCGGCCGTCGTGACGCGGAAGAGCTTGCCTAGGGTATTGCCAGCCATGGTCGACGCGTTAGCTCCGGCCCGTGTGGGGCAGGCACATCCCCCTCGAACCGTCATGGGGGACTGGCAGCCAATTGTAACAGACGTCGTCCCCCTCGCCCCTTGCCGGCCGCAACGCCGGCGCGTCCGTGATATCTTGTCCACCTGGGGATGGGCCCACGGATGGGGCTCGGACGAGTACTTCATGCCTCCACTGGACGTCAAAGCCATCACGATCATCGGCACCGGCCTGCTCGGCGGCAGCATCGGCCTGGCCCTCAAGGCGGCGGGCTTCAAGGGCCAGGTCCTCGGCGCCGGCCGACGCCAGCAGACCCTCGACGCCGCCAAGGCCCGTGGCTGTATCGATGAAGCGTTTGTCGACTGGGCCCCGGCCATCGCCCGCAGCGGCCTGGTCGTGCTGGCCACCCCCCTTGGGCATTTCCCCGACCTGCTCGCCCAACTCGCCAAGCTCGACCACCCCGACCTGGTCATCACCGACGTCGGCTCGACCAAGCTCCAGGTCTGCCAGGACGCCGCCCGCCTGCTGCCTGCCCCCCGGAAGTTTGTCGGCTCCCATCCCATGGCCGGCAGCGAGCAGCAGGGGCCCCAGCACGCCCGGGCCGATCTCTTCCGCGGCCGCCCCTGCATCATGGTCGATGACCCCGCCGTCGCGTCGCTTGCCTCACCCGCCGCCGAGCGCGTCAAGAGCTTGTGGCAGACCCTGGGCATGCGCTTGCTCACCATGCCCGCGGCCGAGCACGACCGCAAGGTCGCCGCCGTCAGTCACCTTCCCCACGCTCTGGCCGTCCTGCTCGTCGAGGCCGCGATCCGGAGCCAGGCGATCGACGTGACGTCGACGGGTTTCGGCGACACCACCCGCATCGCCGGCGGCGACCCGCAGGTCTGGCTCGACATCTTCAGCACCAACCGCCCAGCCATGCTCGAAGCCATCGACGGTTTCCAGCTGCAGCTCAGCCAGTTCCGCCAGATGCTCGCGACGATGAACGAGCAGGATCTTAAGGCCCTGCTCGAACGCGCCCAAACTCACCGCGAGAAGTGGGGCCGGCAGCAGACCTGAGCCGACGGTAGGGGGGCGATTCGTTCAACTCTTCGAAGGATTCCCACATGAGCCATCGTTACACATTGGGTTTTCTTGGCGCCGGCAACATGGCCGAGGCGATCGCCAGGGCGGCGGTGGACCACAAGGTCCTGCCTGCCAGTCAGCTCATCGCCTTCGACCCCAGCCCTGCCCGCCAGGACGTCTTCAAGAAGCTCGGCATCGTCCTGGCCAAGACCGGCCTGGAGGTGGTGGAGAACGCCCAGCAGATCATGCTGGCGGTCAAGCCCCAGATGTTCGCCGCCGTCGCCGCTGAGATCGCCCCCAAGGTGACGACCGATCATGTCCTGATCTCCATCATGGCCGGCATCCCCGCCGCCAAGATCGCCGCCGCCGTCGGCAAGCCCGCCCGTGTCATCCGTGTCATGCCCAACACGCCGCTGATGGCGGGCCTGGGCATGGCCGCCGTGGCCGACGGCGCTCACGCCAAGCCCGGCGACGCCGACCTGACCATGAAGCTCTTCGCCACCGGCCAGAGCAAGGCCGTCCGCATTCCTGAGAAGCTCATGGACGCCGTCACCGCCGTCTCCGGCTCCGGCCCGGCCTACATCTACTACCTCGCCGAGGCGATGGAGAAAGCCGCGTCCGAACTAGGTCTTGGTGAGCACGCCCGCCTCATGGTCGCCCAGACGCTCCTGGGCGCCACCGCCATGCTCACCCAATCCCCCGACACCGCCGCCGAGCTCCGCCGCAAGGTCACCAGCCCCGGCGGCACCACCGAGGCCGCCATCAAGCGTCTCGAAGCCCACAACGTCATCTCCACCGTGGTCGAAGCCATCCGCGCCGCCGCCAATCGCTCGGCCGAGCTCGGGGCCTAGAATCCCCCGCCCCGTCAATCACCCTAGGAGAGCCATGGCATGTCCACATCCAAGTTCACCTTCACCCCTACGGATGTTGTGCTGCTGCTCAATCGCTTGGCCCTTGGACTTGTTTTTCTCCTGGCCGGCATCAACAAGATCAGTGGGGGGGTGACCAAGTTCGTCGAAGAAAGCTTCCGAGGCCTTGCACCCGCCTGGCTGCCGGACTGGTTCGCCACACCCTACGGCTACACGATCCCCTTCGCCGAGACGATCTTCGGCGGCCTGCTGATCCTTGGCCTCATGGGGCGTCTGACCGCCGGCATCCTGACCCTGATGCTCACCAGCTTCACCATCGCCCTCTACGCCGCCGGCCTGGCCACGAAAACCGGCCCGATCCACCCCAACATCGTTTTCCTCACGCTGGCCCTGTTGCTGGCGACGATCGGCCCGGGCAAGCTCTCCGTCGACGGCCTCTGCCGCAACTGCTGCGGTGGGAAGTCCGCCGCCTGACCCGCTCTACCAGTAGATGTACCGCGTGAACAACCGCCGATCCCGCTCCGGCAGCTTCTCGAGGTCCGGGATCAGGTAGCGGTTGTCATCCAGGTCCAGCAGCAGCTTGCCGCCCTTGCCGTAGTCCTGGGCGCGGTCGCCCTGAAGGCGCATGACCATCGTCACCGGGCCCAGGTCCGTGTCCACGCCCAATTCCAGGAAGCCGCCGGTGAGCATCCGCGCCTGCTTGACCGCCTGCACGGTGTGCACCAGGTACCGCTTGAGCAGGGACTGACGGACGAGATCCTGCACGTCGTCGGGCCAGTCGCTGAGCTTCTCGATGATGCCCACCTCGACCGCGCGTTTCTCGGGGTTGAAGTAGCGCAGCGAGATGTAGCCCGAGGGGTGCTGCACCGGGAAACATCGCACCGCGAACACGCCGGAGTAGATCCGGTCGTTGATCACCGTCACGTGCAGCGTCCCGCGCCCGCCGAGGTGGATCTTGGCCATGTCCGACGTCAGCCAGCGAGGATGGAAGTCCGCCGTCTCGGGGGATTGCTTCTTCTCGGCGTCCTTCTGGGCCAGCTCGTCGACCGTCGACGGCGCAGCCACCCCCTGCATGCGGACGAGCTTGGCGTAGAACTTGTCCGCCCGGACCAGCTCGTCGTGCCTGCCATCCTCGGCGATCCGGCCCTGGTCGACGACCAGGATGCGGTCCGCCTGCCGCAGGGTGCTCAGGCGATGCGCGATGGCGATCGTGGTGCGGCCCTTGACCAATTCTCCTAGTGCCGCCTGGATGGCCGCCTCGCTCTCGGCGTCGACGCTGCTGGTCGCTTCGTCGAGGATCAGCACGCGCGGATCAGCCAGCACCACCCGGGCGATGCTCACCCGCTGGCGTTCGCCGCCGGACAGTCCCGCCCCGCGCTCGCCGACCCATGTGTCGTACCCATGGGCCGACCGCAGGATGAAGTCATGGCAGTTACCCGCCTTCGACGCCGTGATCACCTCCGACGGCGTGGCGTTGGACTTGCCGTAGACCAGGTTCTCGTAAATGCTCCCCCGGAAGAGGAAGGGCTCCTGCAGCACCACGCCGATCTGCCGGCGGAGGTCGTCGGTCGAGATCTTGCGGACGTCCAGGCCGTCGATCAG